>NZ_JAYGGM010000014.1:0-129678 GCF_036314085.1 Microvirga sp. CF3016 | reverse complement strand
CGGCTACAACCGCGCCGCCTCGCTCATGGAGCGCATGGAACACGAGGGCATCGTCGGGCCCGCAAACCACGCCGGGAAACGCGAAATTCTGATCAATCACATCGATCTGGACGATTGATCATCCTCTCCCATGACAATGAACGGAAGGCGGCTCGTGAGAGCCGCCTTTTTGTTGGCAGAGCGGATTCGACTTACTGGATGACCTGCACGACCGTCCGGGTGTCCGGATCGACCAGCACGGTCCGGTCGTTCACGATCGTGTAGCTGTAGTTGTCGCGAAGGCCGACACTGGGGGGAACGTCATAGAGCCTCACACGCGGCGGTACGGGCTGGCCGACGACGATCTCTTCGGTCACGCGCATGGTGGGACGGCGCTGGGCGACCACATAGGTGCGGACCCGATTCGACTCCTCAGCGGAGAGAACGCCTCCCACGGCTGCACCTGCGACGCCGCCGACAACGGCGCCGACCGGGCCGCCGATGACAGCGCCGGTCACGGCACCTCCCGCAGCGCCCGTCGCGGCGCCCGTTTCAGTGTTGCTCTGGCAGGCGGCAAGGGGCAGAGCCAGGAGGGTCAGCAGGGCGGCCGATCTAAAGACATGATTGCGCATGACGGATTCCTTTCCGATTAGCATCATGCGAACGCAGGAAAGCTTGGCCGGTTCCCTCCTGCAGCCCAACGATCGGGTTCACCATGAAGGTGTGAACAGGCGAGCCATTTGTTCTTGCCGTTCCGGTCCTCAAGTGCATCTGTCATGACAGTCGAGGTACACGGGTGGGGAGGATATGATGGCTGAACGTTCCAAGGTTGCGATCGTGACCGGAGCGGGGACCGGGGTCGGCAAGGCGATCAGTGCTGGCCTCGTGAAGGCCGGCTACAGCGTCGTCATGGCCGGGCGGCGGCGCGAGGCACTGGAAGCGGCCGAGCGGCAGATTGCGGGCGATGGGGCCTCGATCCTCCTCGTGCCGACCGACGTGACGGATCCGGCCTCCGTCGCCAACCTGTTCGCCGCCACGAAGCGGGCCTTCGGGAGGCTCGACCTCCTCGTCAACAATGCCGGGATGGGCTCTCCGGCGGTTCCCTTCGAGGACATCCCGTTCGAGCAGTGGCAAAAGGTGGTCGACACCAATCTCACCGGGACGTTCCTGTGCACCCAGGAGGCGTTCCGGATCATGAAGGATCAGGATCCGAGAGGTGGGCGAATCATCAACAACGGCTCCGTCTCGGCCTATGCCCCACGGCCGTTGTCGGCTCCCTATACGGCGACCAAGCATGCGGTTCTCGGGTTGACGAAATCCACATCCCTCGACGGCCGAGCCTATGACATCGCCTGCGGTCAGATCGATATCGGCAATGCCGCCACGGACATGACCGCCAGGATGACGGAAGGGGTGCTGCAGCCCAACGGGACGCTCGCACCCGAACCCAGAATCGACCCCAAGCACGTGGCGGATGCAGTGGTCTACATGGCCGGGCTGCCGCTCGATGCGAATGTGCTCACCATGACGGTCATGGCGACGAAGATGCCGTTCGTGGGGCGGGGATGAGACACATTGCCGTGAAGGGAATGTTCCGATCTGGGAAGTAAGCTGGGCCGCCCCATTTCACAGGAATGGCGGTCCTCAATCAGCCGCGATGTACGGATTCCGTTCAGCTTGGTCCCGGCAGGATTTCAGCCGGCGGCAGGGTGCGTCCTGATTGGCCGTGCCGATTGCTCCCTGAGGAGGGTGATTTTCCAATGACAGCCACCGAATGAGCGCGATCCTCGTCAAGATCTTTGCAACCGCCCTGACCCTGAGCCAGGTTCTCGTCGATCCGGAAACGGTCAAGACGAGCTTCGATCCTGCGCGGGATCAGGAACAGGTCTCGCAGATCCTGAGAAACGGCTGCACCCATATGCGGCGCGCCTTCGACATTGAGGACATCAATCTCGACGATCTCATCGCCACGGCCATGGACGACCCGCAGGCCATTACGGGCGATCTGAAAGTGCTGCAGGGATTGAGCTTCAACGACCTGCATGCGAGCTACCGCCAGTTCTGCAAGGATGAAAAGGTGGAGCCGTCGCCGGTGAACCTCGGCGAGGTGATCTCGTACTACAACGCGGCCGTGGCCGGGCTCCCCGATGCCGGGAAGCTGAAGGGCCTCAAGCTGCCGGGCGTCAGCGTGATTCTGGACGGGAACGGCAGGCGCTTCGCCGAGGTGTATGAGCCCGACCACCGACGCGTCTGGGTGCCACTGTCCGACATTCCGAAGAGCGTGCAGCAGGCCTTCGTCTCGGCGGAGGATAAGCGCTTCTACCAGCACAAGGGTGTGGATGAGCGCGGCGTGATCCGTGCCTTCGTGGGCAATCTCGCCAATGCCGGTCGGCCCGCCGGCGGTTCCACGATCACCCAGCAAGTGGCGAAGAACCTGCTTGTCGGCGACGATGTGACCTACGACCGCAAGATGCGGGAAATGATCGTCGCCTCGCGCATCGAGCGTGTGCTCAGCAAGGCGGAAATTCTCGAAATCTATCTCAACTCGATCTATCTCGGCCGCTCCTCTTGGGGAATCGAGATGGCTGCACGCAGCTATTTCGGAAAGGGCGCCAAAGCCCTCTCTGTGTCTGAAGGGGCTTTGCTCGCGGGATTGACGAAGGGGCCGAACTACTACAATCCCGACACGAAGCCCGATCGGGCCCAAGAGCGCATGGCCTACGTTCTCAGCCGCATGCAGGACGATGGATTCCTGCAGCCTAACCAAGTGCAGCAAGCCGTCGCCGCCTTGCCGCCGAGGGTGCCGTTCGAGCGGATCCGGCGCACGACGGGCTTTCACTTCGTCGATCACGTGACCCGGGATGCGCGCACGCTTGCGGACATCGAGAGCCTGACGGCGGGCGGCTACACGGTGCGCACCACCATCAATCCGGCTCTGCAGCAGGCCGCCGAGGCCGCCTTGCAGGAGGGGCTTGCCCGCTATGAACTGAGCATCGGACGGCAGCGCTATCAGGGGGCCGAGGCGAACCTGGCTGGGGCCGTCAAGGCGCTCGAAGGCGTTCAGGATCCTGCGCCGGCGTGGAGGCGGGCCTTGGAGGCGGTGCGGCTGCCTCTCTATGACGTCCATTGGCCGGCGGCTGTGGTGATCGAGAAGGGGAAGGACCGGAAGACCGGGGCCAATGTCCTGCGTGTCGGTCTCGCGGATGGGCGCGTTCTGCCCCTGAATGCCTGGGAGGCGGCCCGTCGCGATCTCAAGCTCCATGACGTGGTGCGAGTCCAGGTGATCGAGCAGAAGGGCAAGGGTGTGGTTCGCGCCGATCTGCGGACGCCGCCTTCCGTGCAGGGCGGAGCGGTCGTCCTGGAGAACAAGACGGGCCGCATCCTCGCTATGACGGGCGGGTTCTCCTATCCTCTGAGCCAGCTCAATCGGGCAACGCAGGCGCACCGGCAGCCCGGTTCCGCCTTCAAACCGCTGACCTATCTGGCCGCCTTGTCCAAGGGGTTGCAGCCCAACACGCTGATCTGGGACGCGCCGGTGACGCTGCCGCCCGTGGCGGGGGATGCCAATGTCCGCGGTGGCGATTATTGGAGCCCGAAGAATTTCGACGGCGGGCGCTCCGGCATCATGACCCTGCGCCGGGCGCTCGAAAATTCCAAGAATCTGGTGACGGCACGCCTGCTCGATGGCGGCATCGAAGCCGCTCCCGAGCAGAGCCTGAAGCGGGTCTGCGAACTCGCCATCGAGGCGCAGCTCTATCTGGAATGCACGCCGCATTATCCCTTCGTTCTCGGCGCACAGCCTGTGCGAATCCTCGACCTGGCTGCCTTCTATGCGGCCGTGGCCAACGAAGGGGCCATGCCGGTGCCCCACGCCATCGAGACGCTCGAAGAGAACGGGCGTACGATCTACAGCCGCAAGGCCAATTTGCTGGTCCGGCTCGGTTCCGCCGATGCGGCTGCCTTCTTTCAGTTGAAGACCATGCTGCAGGGTGTCCTGGAGCGCGGGACGGCCCGTTCTCTGAAGGCGCTCGCGCCTTATGCCGCGGGCAAGACCGGGACCTCGGACAACGAGAACGATGCCTGGTTCGTCGGCTTCACCAACGACGTCACCATCGCCGTCTGGGTCGGGCACGACAACGCCGACGGCAAGCGCCGCACTCTCGGGCGCGGACAGACCGGCGGCAAGGTGGCGGCGCCCATCTTCCAGTCCATCCTTCAGGCGGCATGGGAACACCATGCCCCGAAGGCTCCTCTCAGTCCGCCATCGCCGCAGGCGGCCAAGCAGCTCATCGCCCTGCCGATCGATCTGAACACCGGTGACCGGCTGACGGAGGGGCAAGGAAAGGGCTTCACGGAGTACTTCCGCCTGAGCTGGTTCGGGCGTTTGAGCGAGACCCAGTTCCGCCTCGTGCCGCAGTCGGAAGTGTATGCGTTCCGCAATCCAGATCCCTGGAGCGACGGCGAGGAGAGGGGCGGGCCGGATTATTACGAGGACGGTCCTTATGCGCAGGGGCCGGGTTGGCTCGACAGCCTGCGCCAGAGCGCTCCGCCGTCACGCCGCCAAGCCGAGCCGGAACGCGGCTTCCGCTGGTGGTGGGAGGACGAGGCTCCCCGGCGGCCTAGGCGCGTGGATCCGGATTACTTTTGGCGTAACGGACAGGTTTACTGATGACATTGACGAAGCCTTTTGGACGGATGCTGACTGTCCTTGTTGCTCTGTTTGGCTTTGCCGGGATACTTGAGGCTCAGGAGTTCACGATCGACGAGGTGCCGTCGGCAGTGGCCGTCGCGCCGGCAAAGCTGAAGCCGAAGACCATCTTCTTCAGCGATCATCGGGACGACAAGCTGGCCGATGCCGGCACAGGACTGATCCGGTTCGAGGATTGGGCGCGCGAGAGGCCGGTGCAGAAGCAGCTTCTGAGCCCATTTCCGGGTTACGTCGAACCGACCATCAAGGTCTCGGTTCATGGCATCCCGAAATCCTACACCGAGAAGCTCCACATGTACGTGGTGGAAGCCCGCTTCCTGATCGGCAAGGCACCCGGTTCCATCGATCTCGGGCGCTATACCCGGCTTGAGGTGCTTGAAAAGATCGATCCCTCCATCAAGCACCGTCGGATCACCGCCGAGCAGGCTGCACCGCAGGCGGATCCCCAGAACGCCTCCAACCGACATCCGAGCCGCCGTTGGTGCGAGGCTGAAGGCAGCCTCTGCATCGAGTCGCGCTATCCGTTGGAAGGCAAGTTGCCGGTTGGCATCCGCCTTGCCAACAAGCTGGAAGAGGGTGGAAAGAAGATTTCAGAGTTCATGGAATTCCAGACGGAAATCCGCACTCTTGGGCGCGAGGAGATCGAACGGGGTGGCTTCGCGAGGCTCACTGGCCTCGATGCTCCGGTCGCCGGGGTGCTGGAGCAGACGATCTTCCATGTCAATCAGGTGATGCAGTTCGGCAAGCTGCTGGCGGTGCTCCAACCGTCTCCCATCGATGCCGGCAAGACCGTGGCAACCGTGTTCATGACCCTTGCGGTAGAAACCGATGTTCTGGAGCGGAAGAAGGAATTCGAGAACGTCCCCGTGCTGCGGAACCTCATTCCGGCTCAGGTTCTCATGGGCAAGAGTTCGTTCAACTCCGGAAATTCCATCAGCGCCGGTCTCCCCGATTACGTCCGCAACCGAATCCGCGCCATCGCCGGGCAGTTCGAGCAATGATCGAGCGTGCTGAGCTCATGAAAAAGCCCCGTTCCAGTCAGGCCGAACGGGGCTGCGGAGTGTGCGGAGGCGACAAGGGGTTGCGGGGAATGGTGCCTCCGTACGAAACCAAGCGTTCAGGTTGATCAATGTTCCTTGGAAAAGGCTGTTCTTGAACCTTGGCAGGCATCAATTTTCCTTGATTGCGCCATGATCAAGGCTCTCCCTGGTCTTCGGGATTAATGCCGATGGGTGTTGTGGAACGCCGCATCCGGGTAACGATCCCGTTCCGCGGATGTTGGGGCCGGGCAGTCAGCGCTTCTTCCTCCCGAACTTGCCTCTCTCGGCTCCCACCGAGGGAGGCTTTTTTGTCCAAGACGACCGATCATTCACGCCATGAGCTTCCGTTCTCCCTCGGCCACTGTTATCTGCCGAGCATCGGACCAACGCCATGTCACTCCCGCCGGAGCCGTTGGATCCGTGCGCGCTGAGGAGGTGCCCTTCCATGGCCAAGGCCATCCACTCCATGATCCGAGTGCTCGACGAGCAGCGCTCCCTGGCGTTCTATGACAAGGCATTCGGCTTGAAAGTGGCGGAACGCCTGGCGTTCGGGAGCTTCACGCTCGTTTACCTGAGCAATGAGAGCGGCGAGTTCGAGCTGGAGCTGACCATCAATCACGGACGGACGGAACCCTATGCGCTCGGCGACGGGTACGGGCATCTCGCTTTCTCTGTGGACGATCTGGAGGCGGAGCATGCCCGGTTCGAATCCCTCGGTCTCAGCCCCACGCGGCGCAACGAGCTGAAGCTCGAGGGCAAGCCTCTTGCACGGTTCTTCTTCGTGCAGGATCCCGACGGGTACAAGATCGAGGTGCTTCAGCGCGGCGGGCGCTATAGGTAGCCGGGGCCTCCTGTCCATTCCAGTTCAACATGAGGTCCCGTGGCCATCCGCCCGATCATCCGCTTTCCCGATCCCCGTCTGCGCCAGAAGGCGGAGCCGATTGGCCCTGTCGATGAGGCTGTGCGGGCGCTCGCGGGGGATCTGACGGACACGATGCATGCCGCACCGGGCATTGGCATCACCGCGCCGCATATCGGCGTCCCCAGGCGGCTCGTGGTGATCCAGTTGGAATCCGACCGCGAGCCGCACATCTATATCGATCCGGAGATGCTCTGGGTCTCCCCCGAACGGATCCGGCACGTGGAGGGAAGCGTCTCCATGCCGGGCGTGACCGACGAGATCGAGCGCCATGCCCGGATTCGGGTGCGTTACAGGGGACTGGATGGGTCGGAACGCGAGGAGGAGGCGGAAGGCCTGATGGCGGTCTGCCTCCAGCATGAAATCGATCAGCTCGATGGCATCTTCTGGATCGATCGCCTATCGAAGTTGAAGCGGGACCGCCTAGTCAAGCGGTTCGAAAAGCTCCAGCGCATCAGAGCCTGATGACGGAGTGGCCCTGATGTGGGAGTTTGGAAGCTGTGTTCGAGATCTACCGTATTGAAACCGTGGCCTCGGAGGAGGCGGGAGGGGGAATCATCCGCCGGATCATGGTCCGCACCGACTCGATCGAGAAAGCCAAGGAGAGGGCCGTGAAGGTGTTCTCCCTGGCGCGCCGCCCGCAATCCCGCGATCCGGAGGTCGAGGCCGTGCGCGTTTTGAACGGAGCCGGCCACGAGGTCTTTTCGATCAGCACCAGGGATTAGGTTCCTGTCATTTCACACGAGCGCTTGGGGATAATCCAAGCACGATTTGACACTGCGCTCATTCACCGGTACTTGCGCGCCTCCATCGCGGGAAACGCCCTTCCAGGCACGCGATGCGAGGGAAATGCGCGGGCGTAGCTCAGTCGGTTAGAGTGCCGGCCTGTCACGCCGGAGGTCGCGGGTTCGAGCCCCGTCGCCCGCGCCACTCTCCTTGCGCTGCAAGAGGCGGCTTCTCCTTATCACTGATGGACGCCTCCAACGCACTCGTCGATGCCTGTTTATGGTGTTCGAAACGAACAAAGGAGCCGCGAGGCTCCTTTGCCGTATCTGGTCGCAGATGAACTGCGTCAGGCGATCTTGCCGCCGCCCTGCTTGGTAATCACGAGCACGGACGGGCGGGTCGGCAGATTGTCCTTGAAGTCCGGCCAACGGGTGATCGGATTTTCGAAGGTCGACGTGGCGCCTTCCTCTGCTTCGCCAGGGTGCTGCACGGCAAGGAACAGCGATTCGTCATCGGGGGTGAAGAAGGGGCCGCAGAGCTCGCCGCCGACAGGCACCCGGAAGAAGTGCTTGGACGTGCCGCGCTTCTCGCCTTCCGTTTCGAGGGCCCAGAGACCATCCGCACGGCCGGTCGCCTTGGCGTTGTTGCCGTCGGTGGAGACCCAGAGACGGCCCTGGCTGTCGATGGCGCAGTTGTCCGGCATACCGAACCAGCCGTTCTTGGTGGTCTCCGACGAGAAGGTCGCGCCGACGGAAGCGACGGCCGGATCGCCGCACCTCACCAGAACCTCCCAGGTGAAGTCGGTCGCCGCGTGGTTTCCGCCCTCCGGCATCATCTCGACGATGTGGCCGAACGCATTGTTGGCACGCGGGTTGGCCGCGTCCACCTGGTCTTCCTTGCGGCGGGTGTTGTTCGTCAGCATGACGTAGACGCGGTTGGTCTGAGGATTGGCCTCGATGTCCTCGGGGCGGTCCATCTTGGTCGCGCCGAGAAGATCCGCGGCGCGGCGGGTCTCGATCAGCACGTCCGCCTGGCTCTTGAAGCCGTTGGCTTCGGTGAGCGGGCCCTGACCATGCACGAGCGGCAGCCAGGTGCCCTTGCCGTCCGGATTGTACTTGGCGACGTAGAGGGTGCCCTCGTCGAGCAGACCGAGATTGGCTGCCCGGTTCTGGGTGTCGACCTTGCCGGCGGTGACGAACTTGTAGACGTAGTCGAAGCGCTCGTCGTCGCCGAGATAGACCACGTAGCGGCCGTCGCTGTTGGTGATGCCGGCTGCGCCTTCGTGCTTGGTGCGGCCGAGAGCGGTGCGCTTCTTCGGCACGAAATTCGGGTCGAAGGGGTCGATCTCGACCACCCAGCCGAAGCGGTTCGCCTCGTTGGGCTCTTTGGTCAGATCGAAGCGGTCGTAGTACTTGCCCCAGGCATAGGCGGGCGTCCCGATGCCGTAACGCTTGTAGTTCTTGGCCTCGGCATGATCGTCGGCGAGCTTGCCCCAGAAATAGCCGTTGAAGTTCTCTTCGCAGCTGAGCCAGGTGCCCCAGGGAGTCACGCCGCCGGCGCAGTTGTTGATCATGCCGTTCACCTTGCGGCCGGTCGCATCGGCCGAGGTCTTCATGCGGTCATGGCCGGCGGCCGGGCCGGTGATCTCCATCGGGGTCGCGGCGGTGATGCGGCGGTTATACTTGGAGTCCTTGACCACCTGCCACTTGCCGTTGACGCGGCGGATTTCGACCACGGCGCCGCCGTGGGCGGCGATTTCGATATCGACCAGTTCCTTGGTCATCTTCGAGAAATTGGCGTCCTTGCTGTCCTGGATGCCGACGCCGGGGAACATCAGTTCCTCGTTGGTGTATTCGTGGTTGGCCACGAGCAGGCCGTGCTCGGCCGATCCGTTGAGCGGGATGAAGCCGATGAAGTCCGTGTTGTAGCCGAACTGGCGGGCTTGCTTTTCGGCGGTCTGGTTCATGGGGTCGAACTCGGGAGCATCGGCGAAGATCGGATCGCCCCAGCGCAGCAGAACCTGAGCGTCATAGCCCTCGGCGACATGGTGGGTCTGGTCGACGCCGGCTTCAATTTCCTTGAAATCGAACGAGTTCGTATTCGAGACCTTCTTGGCAGGCTGCTCATTGGCCGCCAGGGCGCGGGTGCCGACGGTCGCCGAAATCGCCGCGACGGCGAGCGAGCCACGCAGAAGATCGCGCCGGTTGAAGCGCGTGGCGATGATCTCGCCCATGGTGAGGTTTTCTGTCGGGTTGATTCCGACGTCGCCGGAATCTTCCAGCTCGCTTGAGCGAATGCGGCCCTTGTGCTCGTCCATATCGGCTTCTCCGTCTCTTAGGGGATGCAGCCGGATTAGAACCGTTCTATGTAAGTCTGGTGACAGTGCCGTGAAAATCAGGCCGGCGTGCCGGGACATCCCGTGGCGGATCATGTATGGTTGGCCAATGAGCAATGATGTTTCCGAGCTTCGTGAGCAACTGTCCGACCAATGGCAGAAGGTCGCCATTGATCTGGTCCGCAAGGGCATTCCGGCCGAAATGGTGTTCGAGTCGCTGCTGACCGTCGGTCTCGCCGGGCACGTGGAGATCCATGGCAAGGATCTGACAGCCGGCAAACTCGTTGCCATTGCCGAGCAGCTGTCAGAACAGGTCCGGCGGGAGAAGGAGGCCTTGCAGGAGGCCTCCGGCGCGACCAAGAACTAGCCGCCCGTCTCGTCCCATTCGACTTACGGCTAAAGCGTCGTCAAAATTGCATTCGGGTCATTCTCGGGGTGCAACATCTGGAGTTATTGTTGCGTTAGCTCGACGAAGATCCCGAAGCGGCCTCAAGCCGTTTCTCCGCCCAACAACTCAATGGGGTCGTGCCCTCATGCAGCCGGCGCTCGACAGCAATACCTTAGACCGCTTGATCGCCCTCGGACGCGAGCAGGGCCATCTCACCAACCAAGATCTCGAAGCCAATCTGCCGATCGCCTCCATGAGTGCGGAGGAGATTGCTCTCATCGTCGTTCATCTGGAAGAGTCCGGCGTCCCGGTGGAACTGGACGACAGCCTCGTGTCGCCGAACGCCAAGCCAAACCCGGCACCGGTGAAAAGCGCCGAGATCATTCCCTTCCCGGACCGGGCCGCAGCTGCGCGGATGAAGCGGCGGACGGCGCCTCTTCAGACAGTCAATCCGTCGCAGCCCGCAGTCGCCCAATCGGCGCAGCAGGGGAGGCGAACGGCGCATTGGGCTGTCGCCATATCCGGCCTGCTGGTCCTGGTGCTGCTGATCGGCCTCGTCATGATGCTGGGCGTCTGACCCCGTCCGTCTGGAGTTGAGCCTCAGCCTGCGTCCCGCCAAAGATCGGAAGCGGCTTGACGGCCGGTCCGCTGAAGTGCGTGACGCTGGGCTCATTCCTGGTTCCGGACGTGAAGCCGAGATCGAGGAAGGCAGTTCTCGGGTCGAAGAGAGATTTCGCCGCCGCCGCCGCATCATAGCCGAGAATGGGTTCAATCTCGGGAGCGATGCTCGGGGCGGCGGCCGCGGCGATCTTTGCGAGAGCATCAGACGCCGCAGCCGGTGCGATGGCCGCAAGCTTGATCTCCTGTGGGCGCTGCGGCGGCAGAGGAATCGCCGCGACGATCTCCTGAACGCTTTCCGGATCGGCCGAGGCAACCATCGTTGATGGGCTCTGTGCGGGAGTCTCCGCCTGCGGTGCCGGTGCGGCATCCTTGCGGCCGAAGAGGCTGGCGAACAGATTGCCGATGGACGGGCCGCTGCCGGCCGAGGCCTGTGTGGCTAGGCTGGCATTGCGCGACAGAATTTCGGCCTTCGCCAGTTCATAACCGGGAAGCGGCTTGCCGTTGGAGGGAAGATGCAGGGTCTTTCCGTCCGGGAACAACTGCACGAGCTGCTGCTGCGTCATGCGCGGCCATGCCCGCACGTTGCCGGTGTCCACGTGGACGAAGGCGGAGGACGCGTAATAGCCCACACCGCCATATTGCTTTTTCATGGCGATCGCGCGCAGGCGGGCCGTGTCCACGTCGGGCAGGCGGATATCCATGGCTTTGCCGAGCATGTGCTGGCTGTGCTCGGCCACCCCGCTGGACCGGCGGCGCAGGGCGCCGTTCGTTTCCGGCGAACGATAGGCCGAGATGATGTTGATGGGCTGCGACGAGCCGGATTCCCGATAGACCTCCCAGAGAACATCGAACAGGCGCGGGTCCATCTGCGCCGGCTTCTCCACGCGCCAGTCGCGCAGGAACCAGTTGAGCTGCTGCAGCGCGCCGGAGTCGAACTGCCCGTTTCGCCGGAAGGTAACCGTCAAGCTTTCCCGGGTGTGGGTATGATAGAAGGTGAGGGTGCGCGTCTCTCCTAACGCGGCGGCGTCCTGAGTGCGGGCTGTCGCCATGAGGAGAAAGGAAGCTGCCCCCAAGAGACCGATGGCCAGATGAGAAGCGCTCTTCCTGCCGGGCAGGTTCGTGCATTCGGATGCAGGTATTGTCCTGCATCCGCCAGCCGATCGATTTGATCGGGCGAAAATTCGCGCCATGGTTCGTTAGTTCCCGCGTCCCTTATGCGACGTGTGATCGTTAACCATGGCAAAAATAGGCGCAAACCGTACCTTTTTGCTTAATCAGGCAGGTTTGGTCAGGCGGATTCGCTCACTCAGGCAGGGCTGCCGTCTGATTGCGCTTCGGCCTGCCTGACGGCGAGGACAGGACCACCACTTTCGTTCCGATGGGCACATGGTTGTAGAGGTCGATCACGTCCTGGTTGATCATGCGGATGCAGCCGGATGAAACATTGGTGCCGATGGTCCATGGCTCGAAGGTGCCGTGGATGCGATAGAGCGTATCCTTGTTCCCCTGCCACAGGTAAAGCGCGCGGGCACCGAGCGGATTGCCTGGCCCGCCCGGCATGCCCAGACCGCCGGGCAGTTCGCCCATCTGCTCCATGAGCTCCGGCTGCCGTCCGAACATCTCCTTGGGCGGGTACCAGTCCGGCCATTCCTGCTTGTCCTTGATGGTCGCAGATCCGGACCAGCTGAAACCCGATCGGCCGACACCGACCCCATAGCGCACGGCCATGCCGTCGCGCATGACGAGGTAGAGATAGCGCGAGCGAGGATCGACCACGATGGTCCCCGGCGCCTCCGTGGTCTGATACTCGACCACACGGCGCAGGTAGGACGGGTTGATCCTGGACAGCTCGACGCCGGGGACCGGGAAGAGATCGTCGATGGGGGCGTACATGCGCTGGTAGGCGGACATGTCCCGGGTCGACTGGGCGAGACTGCGGTTGAGCGGCAGGCCGGCGGCAGCGGCTGAGGCTCCAAGCAGGAAGGTTCGGCGGCTGAGGTCCATTGTGCTCTCCCGGCAGACTTAACTCGACAATAAGAAGACGCAGGACCACGCATCCGGGTTTCATGGTAGCTGCTATGCTTTGCAGTCAGGAGAAAGCCTGGCCGTTCACATCCGGGCGAGCAGGCGCAGGGCAGGGGCAGCTGATGATGATCGAGAACCTCTCATGGTCGTGGCTTGCAGGCGTCGCACTGCTCGGCGTTCTGTTCGTTCTGGTTCTCTTCTGGACCCGCAAGCCTCGTTATCGGCGCCACTCGATCATGACGGACAACGAGCGGGAGTTTTATCAGCGCCTCCTCGCGGCCTGCCCCGATTGTCAGATCTGGCCGCAGGTCCCCATCCTGGCGCTGGTCCGGCCCGACGCCAAGGAGGGCAGCCGCGCCTTCTGGATCGCGTTCAAGAAAATTTCGAACTCGCGGGTCGATTGGATCGTGGTTCGGGACCTGGAAGTCATCGCCATCGTCGAGCTCGATGATCGCTCCCACGATGCCCGTAAGGACGCTCAGCGCGACAAGGTTCTGAAGTCGTGCGGCTATCGTGTCATTCGGTTCAGCTCGAGCCGCAGGCCCGATCCGCGGCAGATCCACGACGCGGTGTTCCAGCCGTGAAGGGGCTCAGGCTTCCATGGCCTTCCGATCGAAGGCACGGAAGCTCGCGAACACCTCCTCCCGAAGCACGTCCGGCTCCGACAGGTAGCGGGCCGAATGATGGAACGGCGTCACATGCCGGACACCGGCTTCCCGGGCGATCGATCCTGCCTCCCAGGCCGTCAGGTGGAGCGATGCGATGGCCAAGGCACGGTCGCGTTCCAGAAAGACGGCCTCGATGAAGAGCTGATCGGCCTCGCGGACCAGCTGAAGGATCTTGCCGCGGTTCTCCGGATGGGGTGCCGCGTCGGTCACATAGGCGACCGCCTGTCCCGGCGCGATGCGCAGCACCCGTCCCATGAGGTCGCCCAGGCGAATGCATTTCCCTCCAGGGACGGCCAGGGGATAATCGTCGGGCAGACCGAGGCGAACCGCCCGCTTGGCCTCGTTGAGCCAGGAACCGGGCGGAAGATCGAGTTCGTCCAGCGCGCCCCGCCACACATTCACCTGAAGAACCTCCCTCAGGGCAAAAGCGAGGGACGGGATCCCGTGATCCAGGGCAACCGCCTCGATCCTGAACTCACCCTCCATCCAGGCAACGCCTTTTGGAAACACAGGCGGGCCGATGTCGCGCCGGGCGAAGGCTTCGCGGGCATGAAACTCGGCAGCCCTCGTCAGATTGCCGCCGTCGTATTCCATGGCCCGCAGGCAGAAGTCGACCGAGTTCTCGTCCAGAAGATTCCAGGTGAAGCCCCGGATCCGGTGCTCGACCTGCGCGGCAAAGCCCGGCGGCCCGATGAGGGTCAGCGGATGACGGCGATGAAGACACAGCCGAAACAGCCGGTCGAAGCCCGCCATGTGATCCACATGGGTGTGCGAGACGAAGACGTGGCTCACCCGCAGCAATTCGCGGGAGGAGAGAGCGCCGACATCGCCGAGATCGAAGAGAATGGCCCGGCGGCCATAGCGAAAATCGAGATAGACGCCCGGGTCACTGAAGGGATCGTTCACGAGGCGGGGTTGAACAAGCCAACTCATTCCGGGCCAACGGCTCCGATCTGAGCATGTTCCCATGGGAAAGGCCGAGCTCCCATGGAGAGCTCGGCCCGTCAGATTCAGTAGGTTGGAGAGCGCGACCGGTGAGCGGAACGGCTCAGACCTCATCCTCGACTTCGTCGGGATCGGTCACGTCGACCAGGAACATGATGTAAGGACCTTCCTCCTCGTCATCGTCGTCCTCGTCGTCATCGAAATCCGCGTTCTCGAACTCCGCCTTTTCCTCTTCCGTCGCCGGTCTGACGTTGAGAGTCGCGAAGCCGTCCCACAGGGGAGCGCCCTCGCTTTCCAGGACCTTGAGATCGTCCTTGAAGTCGTCGCTCATGAGGAGCTCGCGGGCCTCGTCCTCTTCGGCATTGGTGATGGCAACAGGCTTGTCGCTAATTGTCAGCGTGAACATGATTCGTCCTTTCCATTCGCCCGCAAGGGATATCCGCTAACGCTCGACCCCGCACGTTCGTGGCAGGGATATGCACATGAAGCGACATGAAGATGACTCGAGCCCGGCCAAGGACATGACAAGCCCCGCCTATCGAACGCCCTTCTTCCGCAGCCAAGCCTGCATCTCGGCGATCTCACGTTCCTGCTCGCGGATCACGTCGGTGGCCCATCTCTGGATCTGCTCGTCCTTGCTGTGCTGAAGCGCCACCTTCGCCATGTCGATGGCGCCCTGGTGGTGAGGGATCATGCTGCGCACGAAATCCACGTCCGGATCGCCGCTGAAGGGGATATCCATGTTCCGATGCATCGTCTCGTTTGCTTGGCGGTATCCCTTTGTAGATGGCGACTCGGTTGTCTGTACCGGCGTTGAATGCCCTGAATGCCCTCCATGGGCGCCCTGGGCCAGGGCAGCGGCGGGAAGAACCGTCAGGGCAGCGGCAAGAACGAGCAAGCGGGCCATCGTCATCATACTCCTGGATCGCAGAATGAAATTGGGCAGCGCCCATGTCCCTCGAAAGACATGCACGAGGACATGGGCTCATGTGTGAAGCCGGGCACTTGGCCGCTTCCTCAGACCGCCTGTCGTGGAAAGGGCTGGGCGCGATAGCCGGCCTCGTCCAAAGCCGCCTCGAGCAAGGCATTCTCCTTGATCGAGGTGACGGTGATCACACGGCGTTCCAGATCGGCTTCGACCTGGGCTTGCGGATCGAGACCCTGAAGCGCTCGTGTGACAGCCCTCAGGCAGGCGCCGCAATGCATGTCCGGAACGTAAAGATGGTACATGATCGGGATCCTTTCGTCTCAAGATCCCGAGTGTTCTGGACCTTTCCACGATGGGAAGGTCAAGCGGAGAAGAGCGGGTTATTCAGGCTATATCCTCATCAGCATAAAGGATGTGATTGCAGCAGCTTATCTTCTTCGAGTAGCTCTGTTATCGCAGATCAAGAGACCGAGCTTGTCAGGAGTAGCCGACCGTGGTCGGAAAGAGCGAGATGAAGGTTGTAACCCATAGCGGCACATTTCATGCCGACGACGTCTTCGCCTTCTCGATCCTGCGGGAGGCCTTGGGAATTTTCGATTTCGCCCGGACCCGGGACACCGCCCAGATCGAGGCAGCCGACCTCGTCTTCGACGTCGGGGGCGTCTACGACGTGTCGCGCGGGCGTTACGATCACCACATGCGGGATCTCCCACGGCGGTCCGACGGCACGCCCTATAGCTCGGTCGGCCTGATCTGGCGCGATTTCGGGCGCAACGCCCTGCCCAATCTCGTGCCGGGGATCGACGAGGACCTGCTGGACGCCGTCTGGCAGGACATCGATGCCGGCTTCATCCTAGCCATCGATCAGGCCGACAACGGCGTCGCCTCCGTCAGCCAGGGGCATCTTTCGCTTCTGATTGAAGCGTTCAACCCTAGCTGGGTCAGCGGCCAGTCCTATGACGACGCGTTCCTCGAGGCTGCCGATTTTGCCCGAGGCATCCTGGTCCGGGCATGCCGGCAATCCCACGCGGAAGTGCAGGCGCAATCCTCCGTGCTGGCTGCCGCCCGGAAGGCGCAGGACCCGCGGGTCATCGTTCTCAATCATAAGCTGCCTTGGGAAAAGGCCGTCTTCGAGGGCGGATTGCGCGACCTCCTCTTCATCGTCTATCCGAACGAGGATTCAACCTCCTGGTATTGCCGGACCGTTCCGCCCGAGCCCAACTCCTTTGGGCAGAGACTGCCCTTGCCGGAGGCGTGGCGCGGCTTGCAGGAGGAGGAGTTTTCGCGGGCGGCCGGAATCGCCGACGGCGTCTTCTGCCATCCTGGCGGATTCATCTGCGGGGCACGCTCACAGGAATCCGCCGTCCGGCTGGCCGAGAAGGCGATTGCCGCCGGCCAATAGACCGGCTTCAGCCAAGAGAGGCGGGACATGAAGCAGGTGCCGATCGTTTCTCATCCTGCCTATGAGGCCGCCCTGCCGGACAGCCATCGTTTCCCGATGCGCAAATATGGACGCCTGGCCGAGGTGGTCGCGGAAAAGGGGCTTGCCTCGAACGGCTTCACCACACCGGACGAAGCCTCGGCCGAACTGATCGCCCTGGCTCACGATCGCGCTTACGTGGATCAGGTCTTCGCCTGTTCCGTTCCGCGGGAGATCGAGCGCCGGATCGGTCTTCCCGTCAGCGAGAGCGTGGTGCGCCGCGCTCGCGCTTCCGCTGCGGGAACCTTGCTCGCCGCGCGGCTGGCGCTCGAGCACGGGCTTTCAGGCAGCACGGCCGGCGGCAGCCATCACGGGCAGCGCGAGACCGGCGCCGGCTTCTGCGTCTTCAACGATGTCGCCATCGCGGCGAAAGCGCTCCAAGCCGAAGGCACGATCCAACACGCGCTCATCGTCGATCTCGACGTGCATCAAGGCGACGGCACGGCCGATTGCCTGCGCGATGCGCCGGATCTCTTCACCTTTTCGATGCATGCGGAGAAGAACTATCCGGTCCGCAAGATCCCGAGCGATCTCGACATAGGATTGCCGGACGCCATGGAGGACGACGCCTATCTCGAGGTCCTTCGTGCCCACCTTCCGCGCCTGCTCGATGCCGTCGAGCCGGATCTCGTGTTCTTCAATGCAGGCGTCGATCCGCACCGGGACGACAAGCTCGGACGGCTCTGCCTCTCCGACGACGGTCTGCGCCAGCGCGACGCCTATGTGATCGAGCAGGCGCGCAGCCGACAGATCCCGCTGGTCGCCGTGATCGGCGGAGGCTACTCCGCCGATATCGAGGCCCTGGCCCAGCGCCATGCCATCGTGTTCGAGGCGATGGCGGCTTGGAACGAGAAGGGGTAGGGCGCTAGCGCGTCAGCGACACGGCAAGCTGCGCGGCCAGGGCGGCGTTGTTCTTCACCAAGGCAATGTTGGTGGCAAGGCTCCGGCCGCCGGTCATCTCGAAGAGACGTGACAGGAGGAAGGGCGTCACGCCTTTTCCGGCAACGCCGCGGGTCTTCGCCTCCGCCACGGCGGCGTCGATGAAGGCCTTCATCTCGCCTGCCGGGATTTCATCGGCCTCCGGAACGGGATTGGCGACCAGAACGCCGCCTCCGAGCTCTAATGCTTCCTTGGTGCGGATGAGATCCGCCATGGCGTCCGAGCTGTCGAGGCGCAGGGGGATGGGAAGTTCGCTCGTCCGGCTCCAGAAGGCCGGGAAGCGGTCCGTCCGGTAGCCGATCACGGGCACGCCGCGGGTTTCGAGATATTCGAGGGTTCGCGGCAGGTCGAGGATGGCTTTCGCGCCGGCGCAGATCACCGCCACGGGCGTGCGGGCCAGCTCGTCCAGATCGGCCGAGATGTCCATGGTATCCTCGACACCCTGATGGACGCCGCCGATGCCGCCGGTGGCAAAGACGCGGATGCCGGCGAGATGCGCGCAGATCATGGTCGCGGCCACCGTGGTGGCGCCATGCCGCCCGGAGGAGACCGCATAGGAGAGATCGGCGCGGCTCAGCTTCATCACGTCCTTGGCCGTTCCGAGCCAATCGAGCTCCGCGTCCGAGAGGCCGATCTTGATGCGCCCTTCGGTGATCGCGATGGTGGCCGGGACGGCGCCGTTGTCGCGCACGACGGCTTCCACCTCGCGGGCCGTGGCGACGTTCTGCGGATGGGGCATGCCGTGGGTGATGATGGTGGATTCGAGTGCGACGACCGCCCCGCCTCCGGCGAGCGTGGCCTGCACCTCGGGAGCGATGTCGAGAAAACGGCTGGCGATGGCGTGCTTCATGGGAGCTCCCGTGCCGGAGTTTGATCGGCTCTAAGCGACAACGTGGATTCCAGCAAGGCAAGCGACAGATCGGGCCGGACGCTCACCGGGCTCTCCACGGTCAGGGCGGCCGCGACGGCGCCAAGCCGTGCTGCTTCGGCGAGCGGGGCATCCTCCAGCATCGCCACGAGCGTGGCGGCGATGAGGGCGTCGCCGGCCCCAGTGGCATCGACGATCTCGGCCTTGAGCGCAGCGATCCTCTCGATCCCCGAGGGATCCGCTGCGACGAGCCCCTTGCTTCCCAACGTCAGGACGACCTGTTCCGCTCCACGAGCGAGCAGGGCTTCTGCTGCTCCCTCCGGCGGAAGCTCGGGGCGGTCGAGATAGACCCTAGCCTCGTCGAGATTGAGGAAGAGCAGGCCGACCCCGCCGAGATCCCGCGGCAGGCGCATGACCTTCGGCGTCGAGACGGCGTCGAGCGCCAGCATCAGGGCTCTTTGCCGGGCAAGGCCGATGAGTTCATGGAGGGTTTCCGACGGCAGGTTGCAATCCGCGAAGAGCCAGGCCGACCCGAGCTCAGGTTCCAGCCGGCGCAACAGGGCAGGGGTGATCTCATCGAAGATCGCCATGTTGGCGAGCCCGACGGCCAACTCCCCGTCGGGCTGCAGCACGGCGACGTATTCCGCCGTCGCCTGTGTCCCGGACAGGGTCACGTGCCGGGTATCGATCCCGAGGCGCTTGAGGTCCTCGAGCAGTGCGAGGCCGTTGTCGTCGTTTCCGACGATCGAAGCCAGCGACGTTTGCGTTCCGAGCCTGGCGACGTTCTCGGCGACATTGCGCGCAACGCCTCCGAACGACCGCTCCGAGACGACGGGATTGGAGGTTCCCGGACGGATCGTGGCCAAGCCGCGGTACTTGCGATCGACGGCCGCCCCGCCGATGCAGACGACCCTGCTCATTCCCGGTTCCATGTCGAAGACCTGCCTTCCCGACCCTGTCGCTGCACGGACGGTATGCCGAAAGGCAGGCCCTGCCGCAATGGCGAATGGTCACTCCGGGGCATGATCGATCCGGTCGCACAGGGAGCGGACCCGATTTGCGATGGATCAAGGACGGGACGGCGCATCCCGGTAGATTCGTCCGGCAGGATGGAGGAAACCATGGATCTGGCGTCAGCGATCAAGCGATGGCAAACGAACTGGAGCCGAGCAGATGAGTTCGGCTCTCTCGATCAGGATCAGAGGGAGGCACTGGCCCGCGACATCGGCGTTTCGCCGGACATGCTGAGACTTCTTGTCGAACGCGGTCCGGAAGCGGCCCAGGAATTGCCTCGCCTCATGCATGCGCTCGCGCTCGATGCCGACCGCATCCGGCACGTTCATGCAGACCTGATGCGCGACATGAGCGTGACTTGCTCGGGATGCATGGCGGCGGTCCGGTGTCAGCACGATCTCGATCAAGGGCGATCATCTGCTCGTTATGCCGAATATTGCCTCAATGCCGAGACTCTTCGCGAGCTGCGGGGCGAAGACGCTTCGCGGTCCGTGCACGACTGATCTTGTCACCCTCTACGGTGCGAGCGTTCCCGACACGGCCTGCCCCAGACCCTCGACATGGCCTTGGAAATTTTCGCGCGTCCGGGGATCGACGACGGCCACCGGGGCCGAGACGGCGAGGCCCGCCGCGGTGCCCACGGCGGCTGCGGCACCGGCGGTGACCTGGATGATCCGGTCGCCGACGCCGACGCGGGAGTCGGTCAGGGTCTGACCCTCGGCCAGTTCGCGCCCGATGATGCGCACGACCTCCGGGCTTTCGGCGAATTTCGAGTGGTTCAGGGGATCGCCCGTCCTGAGCTTGGACAGGTTCAGGACCGTGATGCCGGATTTGTCCAACTCGCTGCGATAGGGCTCCTGATCCGGATCGATGGCGCCGAGCCGCACCGCATCGCCCCAGATGCGCCGCGAGATCGCCAGCGCCCGGTCGTCCTGCGACACGAAGAGCGTGAAGGCCGGGCGGTTCCTGCCCATGTCGACCACCGCCTCGCGGAACAGGTCGACGTCCACGTCGGGCGCGGCGAGCAGCACGTTGCGGATCTTGGGGGCGATGCGTCCGTCGCGGATCGCCATCTGGCGCAGGGCCTCCAGGGTGACCCAGTTGCCCATGGAATGCGCCAGGATCGAGATCTCCCCGACGGCCGGATCGCTCGCCAGCGTGCGCAGGGTGCTCTCGAGGGCGTTGCGGGAGTAGGTGTTGCTCTCGCGGTCGTAGCCGTAAGCCAGGACGCTGCCGCGCGACGGCCAGGTGAACAGCACCGGAACCACGGGCGTGGCGGCATCGTGCACGATCTGAGCGAAGCGGAAGACCGCATCGTCGAAGCGGTTGTTGAAGCCGTGGATGAACACGAGCACGCGCCGCTGCGGCACGGTGCGGACGGTGCGGTGGAACCAGGCGGTCGCCTGCTTGCGGTCGATCACCTCGGCCTTGAGCGTGACGAAATCGGTCGCGGGGTTGCCCGGGGTGCTCTGCGGCCACTGCACCTCGCCCTCCTGGCGGTTGGCGGCGGGCGGGATCGAGACCGTGAACTGGGCGAAGGACAGCTCAGGCCCGCGGCCGCCCGAGAAGAATTCCTGCGGGTCGCTCGCCCGCATGCGGGTGGTGGCCACCAGCATGTCCACCGTGCTCGCACCCGGCACCGTGCCGGCGACGGGCAGGAGGGTGCCCCTCGGGCTGGCGCACCCAATCAGCCCGAGGGCAATGGCGCAGGCCATGAAACGGCGGCCGATGGACGTGAGGGGACGCCGATCCCGTATCGTCTGCTCGGCTCTCCTCGCAGGCTTCGCGCGCAATGCGCGATTCTCGCAAGCGCGCACCGGATCGATCCCGAATGGGAATTCGGCTCTCGAGTTCGGGGCTCGAGCGCCGCCATTGTGCCCTGACCGTCGCATTCGGCTCCCGTTCCCCGTCTGATGTGCTCGGGCAATCTTCATCAGGTCGTCGCGCTTGTCGAGCGTGGAAAAGCAACACGCCTTGTCAAAGAGCCAGCACCTTGGGGCCCGCAGCTTGCGCTGCGAGCCTTGCGGATGATCGAGGGTGGCGCGAGTGGCAGCCCGGCTCGATGATGATGGGAAGATGGAAGAGCCAGGATGCCTCTTCGCACGCGGTACTTTTAGGCGTTTAGACTTGGCCGGTGACAGCCAAGGGCCTCCCGCCGGCCGGCTTGCGAAACCTGCCGCGGGACCGCTCCTGGCCTCACCCTTGCGACGCCTCGCGAGCGCGCCCCCGTCAGGCCGGGATGACAAACGATATAGCCCAGGTGCAACAGAGTGTCAAGAACAAAGTGAGAACATATCGTTGCGCTCTCACCCACACCCTCGACGCCATCACCGGCCCTGTGCCGGTGATCCCGATGGATTGAAGCGCCATGCCTTTCCGATCGGGATGGCCGGCACAAGGCCGGCCATGACGGGGCGGGGGCAGGCCTGCTGCCCCGATCGGAGGAGCGCCGCTCAACACAAGCGAGTTGGCCGGGACGCGCCCGGCCATGACATGGGCGATGTGACGAGGGGGGGTTACAGGTCAATCCACGCCGTGGAACAGCAGCGTGGTGTTGCCGCCGATGCCGCTGGAGGCGACCGGCCGTTTGGGGCCGAGAACCGCCTCGACCTTCGGCGAGGGATGACGGCTCTCGTGGATCTCGAGCCACGCGATGCGATGGGGCGGCACGGCGCCGTCGCCGGGATAGGGCTCCTGCGGCATGCCGGCGGCCTTTTCGAAGAAGGCAGGATCCTCCAGGGATTCCACCACGCGATTCACCAGCCGGGGCAGGGCACCGCCATGCTCCGCATAGAGATTGACCCCCTGGCTGCGCGCGAGTTCCGCGGTGGCGACCAGGGGCTCCGCGGCGAAGATATGATAGTCGCGTGCACGCTTGCCGCGCTTGATCTCGAGCGGCAGGGTGCCTTCCGGCGTGACCTGCGCAAGACCGATGCGGGCGCTGTCGATGCCCCAGTTGGTCAGCCTCTTGTCGCCGCTGGCAATGCCGGCCGCCGTGGCGCTCAGGCCAGCCCAGTACCGGTGGTTGTTGCGTCCCGAAACGCCCTTGCCCACATCCTTTGCGCCGACGATCTGACTGCCGAGCGCCTTGAGCCAGGATTCCACGCGCTTCTTCTGCTCGCCGTCGAGACCGGGTGCGTTGCGGATCTGCAGGTAGGCCAGGGCGAAGCCGCCGAGCGCCTGGCCCAGATTGAAATGCGCCTGCCGCGAGCGCAGATCGGTCATGGCGTTTGCCGAGGCCCAATGATCGAGCCAAGTGAGCGCGCAGGCTGCGGCTGCCGAGTTCTTCGGGCTGGACTTCACGTAGGCATTGGCGATCCGCACCAAGCTCTTGCCGTAGTCGCGCAGGGGCTCGACGGCTTCGGAATAGGCCTCCTCGGCTTCCTCGTCGATGGTCGCACGCCGGGCGTCGTCCTGCCGGTACTTGCTCTGCGTGTCGAGGGTGATCACCGGGGCGTCTGGTGCGTCGCATTCATATTTCGGCTTGGCCTGCACGTTGTCTGCTGCCGGCGCCGGAACGAGGTAACCGGCGCTCTCGGCCTGGGACGGAGCGGTGCTCAGGAACGTACCGAGAAAAACCGCGCTGGCGAGGGTCGACCTCCATCCGTGACGCGACACAGCCCGTTCCATCATTGCCCCCAAATCCCTGTCATGCCGGCCCCCACCGGCGGGGCCGATCATGAACTAGGCACTGGAGCGTGCAAAGCCAGACCACCGAACCTTCGGAGGTAGAGTGATCCATTGGGGGTAGACGTCCCGCCCTTTTCGGTGTCGTCCCCGGCGGTCCGCAGGACCGGGAAGGGGATCCACGCTCAGGCTCGACACTCTGGACTCCCTTCCTCTGCGATGGCTGCGCCATCTTTGGGCCGGGAATGACAACGTAATATTTCTCGCAATCGAGATCACCGGCACAAGGCCGGTGATGACGGGCGGAGACCGTTCGACGTCAAATCGCCCGAGCGGAGCGCCGGAGATTGCTCCTGTTGACCATGCGCGGCAGGAGATCCTGTCCGCGTCCGGCGGTGACGATCAGGCGCTTCACCTCGCCTCGGAGATAGGCCTGAAGGAACCGGTCGTAGTTCTTGAACGACACGCATCCGTTCGAATCCCCACGCGGGCCCAGCATGTAGGTGTGGGCGAGAATGCCGTCGCGTCCATAGATGGCGGGGCTGCCGCCGACCGGGGTGAGGCGAAGCGCCCGCACGCCGTGGAAGAGCCGTTCGCGCTCGGTGATGACGTAGGTTCCGGGCGGAGTGGCGCCTTTCATGCGCACGTTCACGTAGCGCGGGTTGTCCATCATGTCGCCGAGGCCGGAATGCGCTTCCAGCCTTTCGCCGTTCGGCATGATGACCACCTGCGCGGTGATGTCGTAGACGGCGGTTCCCGCGCCGGATTCGGGGGCAGGGACGAAGCGCGATGTCGGCGAGATGCTGCCGGTGCCGTTGTCGAGCGCGGCATAGCTGAGCGCGGCGTCGGGCGGAGAGGAGGGTTTCACCCCGAAGAGCTTCTCGATGAAGGAGCGGTTGTCGACGGGAGCGCTGACCGCAGCGCTGGCGGTAATCGCGGCCCTTTGGGTCATCGGCGAGCGCGCCGGCACGCTCGCCAACTGCGTCGGCACTGCAGGCTTCGATGGCAGCAGGTCTGCCGGACGCGGCGCGGGCAGGGGAACGGGCGCGATAACGGGCTGAGCCGCTTCCGCCACAACCTGAACAGGTGCCGGAGCAGCGGGCGCCTCGGGTGGCGGTGCCGACGGCGCGACGCTCGCCTGGCGCTGGACCGGCGGCGCGAACGCCGTGTGGAGCGGAGCATTGCGATTGAGGTGAAGAGCCTCTGTCTTCATGAGGGGCGTCGGATCCACCAGCGCCGGATCGTAGGTCGCCATCTGCCGAGCGGGCGCGGCGACGCTGCTCACATGCTCGACGGGCGGGTCGTCGCGTTCGTGATGGAAATCGACGAAATAGGCCAAGGGGCTCATGGAGATCGCCACCAGCACCGCCGTCGGAAAAAGATTGCGCCGCTTTCTGCGCGGAGAGCGCGGGGCGCGGCCGCCCGACGGATAGGACTTGTGCAACATGGCGAACTCTACGCAACAACTCGATCGCGCATGAGCGGCCTCGGGCTCGGAAGGGCGCGGAAATCGGACGCCGGAGCACTCGGGGCCTTCATGCGTGAAGCAATATCTTCACGAGAGCCGATTAAACGACGCCTTGGTTAAATTAGGGATAATCGAATGTGCGGCATTCGAAAGAACGTGGCGCCCGTGGGCATCCGTTCACACAAGCGAGACCGCGTGCGCTGGCTCACAGATCGCAGGCCCGGCAGAGCTTATGGATAGGAAAGGGGGCGACTTTTCCAAACATCAAACGGGAGACCTCGGCATGGGGTTCTACGCACGTCATATCGGCCCGCGCTTCGTCAGCTGCCTGTGTTCGATGGAAGGCATCACGGCCGAGCGCGAAAAGGTCGTACCGCAGGCCTCCGGCGTAGTGCTGGAGATCGGAATCGGTCCGGGACTGAACCTCCCGCTCTACGACCCGTCCCGCGTGACGCGCGTGATCGGGGTCGATCCCATCGCGGAGTTTCTGGACTTGGGACGCGAGCGCCGCCGTCACTCACCGGTTCCTCTGGAGGTCATCCGGGCTCCTGCCGAGTCTCTGCCTCTCGCGGACGGCATCATCGATACGGCGGTGATCACCTATACCCTGTGCTCGGTCGAGGATCCGGCGCAGGCCCTGCGCGAGGTGCGGCGCGTGCTGAAGCCGAACGGACGGGTGCTGTTCCTGGAGCACGGCCTGTCGAGCGATGCCGGCGTGGCGACCTGGCAGCACCGGCTCAACCCGATCTGGCGCAAGCTCGCCGTGGGTTGCAACCTGACCCGTCCCGTTCAACGGCTTCTCGACGATGCGGGATTCACGATCCGCCGCATCGAGCACTACTATCTCGACGGCGCGCCGCGGCCCGTCGGCTTTCTATGCCAAGGCGTCGCCGAGGCCGCCTAAGGCCTGCGTGAAATCTCGAACGCTTCGTGCGATCCGCTGAACCGTTCGCCCGTCGGGACCTTACCGGGCGGCCTCGCGGGCGACGGTGCGGATGTCGCGGCGGCCGAGACCAAGATCGGCCAGTTCGCGGTCATTGAGCGCCGCAAGCTCGCGGAAGGTCTGGCGATAGCGGCGCCAGGAGGCGAGGCGGGCGAGGATCATGGACGTGATCATGGGTGTATCTCCTTCAGCGGGATCCGGTGTTTCGGATCACCAATCGAGGTGGGGGTGACGGCGGGCGGCCTCGCGCTGCATCTGGCGGGCTTCGGACAGGATGCTGCGGAAGAGGCGGAGGAAGCTGACGATGATCATGACGGTCTCCTGAAGGCTTGTCGGGGTTGTGCAGGACTCAGATGCGGTCGGCCGCGATGCCGTAGCGCCGGGCGACCCGGGCGATCTCGCGCTCGGCTCTCCGGCGGTTGGTCTGGGCGAAGGCATCGACCACGGCACGAAGAATCCGCAGCACGGGTGCCGGACGGCTGGCGGTGGCTGGGCTCTGCAAGGCAATCGGGGTGCTGATCTGCAACGTGCTCATCGGGTCTGTCCTGGTCCGGCTCAACCGGTCTTATACTTTGGTCTAGGTAATATGACGTGTTTTGTGCGCCGCAACAGATGGATTGTTGGAATGCGACATATGCATTGATCGCATGCCACATTGGTAAAGGATTTATTGCTATGCGCTCAGCGCCCGGTTCTGCAGCAGATTGCCTGTGAAATGAGCAGACGCGCTCGCGGAGCATCTGAACGTGGTCGGCCCCTGACGAACTATGTGTCTGTCCACGGCGACCCGAGGGGCGCCTCCTGAACCATATCGCCGGGAACGCTGTTGATCCGGCATAGCAGGCAGCCTGCCCATCCATTCTGAGCGAGGCCGAGAATGACGAAAGTCCGTGAGGCGCTGGTGAGCAGGATGTGGCGCGGCCAGGATCCGTTCCTCAACTATCCTGGCCGTCTGTACCGGCAGGATCACCAGGGCTGGGGCTCGCAGCATCCCTATCTGACGGAAGCCATCGAGGCGCTGCGGCCATCGGTGGTGGTCGAGATCGGCGTCTGGAAAGGCGGCTCCGTTATGTCGCTCGCGTCCAGGATGAAGGAGATGAACCACGACGGGGTCGTGATTGCCATCGACACCTGGCTTGGCGCCTGGGATCACTGGAACAACGACGAATGGTTCGCACATCTGAACTTCGTCAATGGCTTTCCCGCGCTCTACCACACCTTCGCGGCCAATATCGTCGGCGAGGGGCTGCAGGACTACGTCCTGCCCCTGCCGCTCGACTCGGTGAACGCGGCGCATGTCCTGCGGCACAACGATGTGCGGCCGGACGTGGTCCACATCGACGGCGGCCACGACGTCCACGCCGTCACGTCGGATCTGCGCGAATGGTGGCCGATGGTCCGGCCGGGCGGCGTGCTCATCGGCGACGACTACCCGCACTGGCCCGGCGTGAAGCAGGCCTTCGACAGCTTCTTCGCCGCCGAGGGCAAATTCCCCTTCGAGTTCGAAGAGCCGAAATGCCGGATCTTCAAATAGGGCTTGCTTCGAGACCACTTGCGGCTTTGGCGGATCCTCGGCGGGGTTCCCGTGGGACAGTGCCGGAAGCGAGCCGCGAGGCCGAGTGGCATGCTCCGCCGCACTAGATCTCGACCAGCGCCTTGATCACGCCGGCCTCGGGCGCCGACCACACCGGAATGAGACCCGGCGCGTCGTCGAGACCGCCGCGGTGGCTTGCCAGCGCGGCGGTCGGCACTCCGCCGCCGCGCATGAGGTCGAGTACGGTCTCGAAATCCTCCCGCGTGGCGTTGCGGCTGCCGAGCAGGGACGTCTCGCGCTTGTGGAATTCCGGGTCGTTGAACGTGATGTCGGCGCGCACGATCGACAGGAGCACGTAGGTGCCGCCGTGGCCCACATAGGAAAAGCCCTTCATCATCGCCTTCGGGCTCCCGGTAGCGTCGATGACGATGTCGAAGAAATCGCCGTCCGTGATCGCCTTGAGGCGCTCGTCGACGTCCGACGACACCTCGACCACATGGTCGACGCCGATCTCGTCCCGGCAGAAGGCCAGCCGACGGGCGTTCATGTCGAGGACGGAAATCTCGGCACCGCGCGCCTTCGCGAAGATCGACGCCGCAATCCCGATCGGCCCGGCGCCCACGACGGCGACGCGGCTTACCGGACCGGCGCCTGAGCGCCGGACGCCATGGGCGCCGATCGCCAGGAACTCGACCATGGCCGCCTCGTCCAGGCTCAGGCCCGTCGCCGGCACGATATTGTGTTCGGGCACGGCGATGTATTCGCAGGCGCCGCCGTCCCGGTGAACTCCCAGCACCTGCAGACGCTGGCAGCAATTCGTCTTGCCCTGGCGGCACGCGCGGCACGTGCCGCAAGAGAGATAGGGTTCGATGCAGACGATGTCGCCGGTCTTGAACGCGCTGCAGCTCGGCGCCTCGGCGATCTCGCCCGCGAGCTCATGGCCGATCACCCTCGGGTATTCGAGATAGGGCTGGTTGCCCTGGAAGATGTGATAATCGGTCCCGCAGATCCCGACCCGCCGGATGCGCACCAGCACCTCGCCCGGGCCGGCCCTCGGAACGTCCCGCTGGATCACGCTCAGACGGCCAGGCTCGTCGCAGCGAAGGGCTTTCATCGGCGTCTCTCCCAACGGATGCCTCGGTTCGTGTCCTGTGAGCTTATGGCGAGGGCGGCAAAGCGCAATGCCGATGTTCACCTGCGGGCGTCTTGCCGCTACAGACGACGTGGCGATTCACACGAGGCGGCTGATCCGGATGTCCACCTGGCGAGACGAGAAGAACCAGAAGGCGCGTGCCCGGCTCGAGAAGCGTCTCTCGGCTCTCTTTCCGCCCTGCGTCCTGTCTCATGCCCTGCGGCAGCCGCTGATCCCGCCGACGCAGCGCCGCGCCGTGGAATCCTACTGGCGCCATCGCCCGCTCCTGGCGGACCGGCTCGCGCGGGCGCTGGCTGCCAAAAGCGGGCAGCCGGCCGGCTGGCAGTGGCGTCTTGGTTCGGACAAGGAATCCGGTCTGCCGATGTCCTTCCGCGTCCCGCCGGCTCCCTACCGGGAGGCGGCCTTCGCCCGTGGGCCGGGGCATTGCTGCGTCTGCGGGCAAGCGGTCTATCGGCTGGGCTGGCACCGGGATCTCTGGGGCGACGGCAAGCCGAACCGGAACGCCACATGGCACGCAGCCTGCGTCGTGGCCTGGCAGCTCTGGACGGCCCCGCCGGATCACCTCAGGGCCCTCAAGCTGCGCCAGCAGCGGCGCTGCGCGACGAGCGGGCGCCGCCTGCTCAGGACCGCGGAAGTGGACCACCGCGTCCCGCTCTTCGCCGTCTGGTCCGAGCACCGGTCGAAACCCTGGCCCGAACTGCTCGCCTTCTGGGGCGCTCCGAACCTCCAGGTGATCAACAAGACGGCCCACCTGGAGAAATGCGCCGAAGAGTCCGCCGGCCGGGCCAGGCGGCGGATTCTGTCGCCCGATCTACCTCAGGAAGAAGAGTTAGCCGCCCCCCTTGCGGATCGGATTTCGATCCCCATATCAGGCTGACCCAGCGGACATTGTTGTGGACTTCGACAGCGGCGGGCGTCACCGCCAGCGTCGATGAGTCCGTGCCAGGACGGATGTACTCCGGCATGGACCGTTCCTGCGCCTGCCTGACGATGCAGGTGCCCGACTGGACCCTATCAGCCCAGGCCCGTAGCAGGCGCGGCAGGAGATGCGGAGGCATCCCGCCCGTTCGCCCCGGAGCCTGGGCTTTTTCATGACCGTTGCAGATCGGTCCACCATCCGCGATCGGGCCGGTTTTCCGCGTCGAACAATGCTCTAGCTAAGAAGGCGCACGTTATCTTTGGAGCGCCAGTTCGATCATGACTTCCCACAAGCCGGTTCGATCGGTTCTCATCACAGGCGCGGGAGGCAATCTTGGCCGCAAGCTGATGGCGCATCTCCTGGCACAGGATTGGTGCGAGCGGATCGTGGCGCTCGATCGCGCGATCCCCGCCTCGCCGATATCTGAGGATCGGGTGCAATGGGTTGCCGGGAACCTTGCGGATCCCTCCGACGTGCAATGGCACGGGGCCTTGGCCGGGATCGGTGCGGCGGTGCATTTCGCAGCCCAGAACCCGTATCCCGATGCGGCGTGGAGCGATGCCTGCGCGTCCTTCGACATGACCCTAGCCCTGCTGGGAGCGGCCGGTCGGGCGGGCCTGCAGCGGATCGTGTTCGCCTCGTCCAACCACGTGATGGGGCAGTACAAGGACGCGCCCCTGGCCGACAGCCTGACGCCTGGCGGCTTGACGACCTCCCTCGCGCCGGGGCCGGGAACCCGCTGGTTCAACGGCAGGGAGATGCTCCAAGGCACGGCCTATGCGGCATCCAAGCTGATGGGTGAGCGCGCCTGCCTGGCCGAGGCGCATCGGTCGCGCGGCGCGCTGACCGCAATCTGCGTCCGGATCGGCTGGTGCCAGCCGGGAGAGAACAGGCCGGAGACGATCAACACGTCCGGCCTGCCGGGCGAGGAGACGAGTACCGGCCCGGACACGGAGCGCGATCTGCGGTGGTTCCGCAACATGTGGCTGTCGAACCGGGACTTCACGGCCGTCATGGAGCGGGCGCTTCTCGCGGATACGGAAGCCTGGCCGCAACCCGGCATCGTGGTCAACGGCATGTCGGCGAACCGCGGCATGCCCTGGGATGTCGAGACCACCCGCCGGCTCATCGGCTACGAGCCGCAAGACGACATCTGGGATCATGTCGCCTAAGTCTGGTCGTGGAAGGCATTTGACAGATTGTTCCGGACCGGCCGGAGCATGGCAGCCCTTCCGACCCGGCATTTGTGGCACCTTGCAGAGCCGGGTTATCCAGCACCATGGCCCTGCGTGATTTTTCCCTGATGATCCTCGTCTGCTTTCTGTGGGCGGCCCATACGGTGGTGAGCAAGATCGTCGTCTCCGACATGGCGATCCCGCCGCTGTTCTACGCGGCGATCCGCTACGGGATCGTCGCCTTGCTGGCGCTGCCCTGGCTTCTGCCCATGCCGCGGCCGACCTGGCGCATCCTCATGGTCGGGTTCCTGATGGGAGGCGGCGGCTTTGCCCTGTTCTTCTTAGGCATCAGGACGGCGAGCCCGTCGAGCGCCGCCATCGTATCGCAGCTCGGCCTGCCGATCACGACCCTCCTGTCGGTCGCCATGCTCGGAGAGAAGGTCTACTGGAGGCGGGGCTTGGGCATCGCGCTGACATTCATCGGCGGCGTGCTCGTGATGTGGGATCCTGCGGGGGGCTTTCCCATCTCCGCCGGGCTCGCTCTCATTCTGGGCTCCGCGGCGGCAGGCTCGCTGGCGGCCGTGTTGATGAAGCAGATGGAGGGAGTCAAGCCGCTGCGGTTTCAAGCCTGGATCGGTCTTGCCTCCGTGCTGCCGCTGACCTTCCTCTCGGCCGGCCTCGAAGCCGACCAGTTTCCCAAGGCCGTGGAGGCCGGGTGGTCCTTCCTGGCGGCCCTGCTGTTCTCGGCCCTGATCGTCTCCCTCGTGGCCCACACCATCTATTACGGGCTTATCGGGAAATACCCCGCCAACCTGATCGCGCCCCTGACCATCATGAACCCGCTGATGACCGTGACCCTCGGGCTTCTCATCACGGGCGATCATTTCGATCTGCGTATGGCGATCGGCACGGGGATCGCGCTCTGCGGCGTTCTGATCATCACCCTGAGGCGCAACCACGTGATGCCTCTGGCGGCCCTCGTGTGGGATCGTCAGCGGTAGCGGGCGCCCCCGCTCAATCGAGCGATGCCTCGACGCCGACGCCCCGGGCTCTCGCCTCATGAACGCAGTGGGTCGCGCAGGCGAGATCCTGGGCGGCGACGCCGAGCGAGCGGTAGAGCGTGATCTCGCCGGCCGTCTCCCGACCTTCCGCCTTGCCGGAGAGAACCTCGCCGATCTCGGCCCGCACGTGCTCCGGGCCGATGCGGCCGCTCTCGATGGCGCGGATGACCTCGCCGGCCTGAGCGAAGGTGGAGGGGCGGTAATCCACGTAAAGCCGCGAGCGCGCCACCATCTCCTCGTCGATCTCGCGCTTCGACGGGATGGAGGCCCCGACCACGTTCAGATGCGCACCCGGTGCCACCCATTCGCCCATCAGGATCGGCTCCGCCGAAGAGGTGACCGTGCAGACGAGGTCGGCGCCCTCGACGGCGGAGCGGACGTCGTCGAACACGCTGATGGCCAGACTGGGACGGCGTGCCGCGGCATGGGACGCGAAGGCCTCGGCCTTCTCGCGCCGGCGCCCGGCCACCCGGACCTCCCGAATCGATGGCCGCACGCAGAGCATGGCCTCAAGGTGATGCTCGGCCTGCTCGCCGGCTCCCACCAGCGCGAGCGTGCCGCAATCCGGCCGGGCGAGCGCCCGCGTCGCCACCGCGCTGGCGGCGGCCGTGCGGATGGCGGTCAGGAGGCCCGCATTCATCATGGCGATGGCCGAGCCGTGCTCCGGCTCGAAGAGGACGATCGCTCCCTGGTGCGACGAGTACCCTGCATCGGGATTGCCGGGAAACAGGCTCACCAGCTTCACGCCGAAGCATGCCTCGACCAAGCCGTTGCCCGGCATGAACGCACCCGGCATGACGCCCATCCTGTTGGGTTCTCCGACGTCGACGACCGAACGCAGCGGCAGGTTGGCCGCGCCGGCGGAGACGGCGATCATCGCCTTTTCGACGATTTCGATGGCATCCGTCATCGAAAGCAGCGAGCGGAGATCCCGGTCGGAGAGGACGATCATGTCGTGAACTCACAGATAATAGTTCGAGATCCTATAGCCGCGAATCTCCTGGATTTCGACATCCATGTCGTAGACGGCGCGGATGACGGGGCCGGTCATGATTTCGGCCGGTGTCCCGTGATGCACGACAGTGCCGTCGCGCATGGCGACGAGATAGTCCGAATAGCAGGAGGCGAAGTTGATGTCGTGGAGCACGAGGACGATCGTCTTGCCCAGGTCGTCGGCAGCCCGGCGCAGCAGCTTCATCATGCCCACCGCGTGCTTCATGTCGAGGTTGTTCAGGGGCTCGTCGAAGAGCACGTATTCGGTGTCCTGGCACAGCACCATGGCCACATAGGCCCGCTGGCGCTGGCCGCCGGACAATTCGTCGAGGAAGCGGTCGGCCAGCGGCTCGAGATCGAGGTATCCGATCGCCCGGGCCGCGTGGGCGCGGTCTTCCGGGGTGAGGCGGCCCTTGGAATAGGGATAGCGCCCGAACTCGACCAGATCCCGGACCGTGAGACGGGACGAGACTCGATTGTCCTGCCGCAGGATGGACAGCCGCTTGGCCAGGATGTCGGACGGCGTCTGCGTGACGTCGAGCCCGTCGACCGTCACGGTTCCAGCCGTCATGGGCAGGAGGCGGCTGATCATCGACAGAAGCGTCGACTTTCCCGCGCCGTTCGGGCCGATGATGGAGGTGACGCCGCGCCTCGGCAGTATGAGCGATACGTCGCGCACCACGATGGCGTCGCCATAGGCCTTGCTGAGTTTGGAGATCTCGATCAACGGGCCGTTCCTCTGATCAGGAGGGCCAGGAAGACGATCCCGCCCAAGAATTCGATGACGATGCTGAGCGCCGTGTCGAAGGCGAAGACCCGTTCGAGGACGAGCTGGCCGCCGACGATGCAGATGATGGCGAGCAGGCTTGCGACAGGCAGGATGAAGCGATGCTTGTGCGTGCCCGCGATCTGATACGCGAGATTGGCCACGAGGAGACCGAAGAAGGTCACCGGTCCCACCAGGGCCGTGGACACGGAGACGAGGATCGCCACCAGGATGAGCACGACAGTCGTCACCCGGCTGTGGTCGACGCCCAAATTGATGGCAGCCTCGCGGCCCAGGGCCAGCACGTCGTAAGCAGGCGTCAGCCGCCATGCGACGATCGATACGGCGACGACCGCAGCCGTGGAAATGGCAAGCAGGTTGGCGTCGACGCTGTTGAAATTCGCAAACAGCCGGTCCTGCAGCACCACGAACTCGTTGGGGTCGATGATCCGCTGCATGAAGCCGGACAGGCTGCGAAACAGCACGCCGAACACGATGCCGACGAGAAGGAGCAGGTGAAGGCTCCGGCTGCTGCCCGAGAAGAGCCAGCGGTAGAGCAGGCTGGAGAACGCCACCATCGCGGCGACCTCGATCCCGAACAGCAGGCGCGCGTCGAGGGCCGTGAGACCGGCCGAGCCCATGGTGAAGATCAGGCCGGTCTGGATCAGGACATAGAGGGCATCGAAGCCCATGATCGAGGGCGTCAGGATCCGGTTGTGGCTCACCGTCTGGAACAGCACGGTCGAGACCGCGACCGCATAGGCGACCAGGACCATGGACAGGACCTTCATGCCGCGGAAGGGGAGGATGAAGTCCCATCGACCCTTGGCATCGAGCGTCATGAACAGGACGATCACCGCGGCCGCGACGGCCGCGAGGATCAGGAGCACGCAGATCGGTCGCAGGTCTTTCTTACGCAAGGCGCTGCCGTCCCTTGAGCAGAAGGACCAGGAAGAGGGCGCTGCCGATGATCCCCATGATCGTTCCGATGGGAATCTCGTAGGGGTAATACACCACGCGCCCGACCACGTCGCAGGCCAGCACGAGGCCGGCGCCCAGCACGGCCACCCAGGGGAGGGTGTGACGCATGTTGTCGCCGATCAGCATGCTCGCCACGTTCGGCACGATCAGGCCGAGGAACGGCATCATGCCCACAGTGACGACGACGGTCGCCGTGACCATGGACACGATGACGAGGCCGAAGGACACGATGCTGCGGTAATGCAGGCCCAGATTGGTGGCGAAGTCGCGTCCCATGCCGGCGAGGGTGAGGCGGTCGGCCGCCCCGTAGGCCAGAAGGGTCAGGACGAAGGTCACCCACAACAGCTCGTAGCGTCCGCGCAGAACCCCGGAGAAGTCGCCTGTCGTCCAGGCGTTCAGGGATTGCATGAGGTCGAACCGGTAGGCGAAGAACGTGGTGATCGCGCTGATAATGCCGCCGAGCATGATGCCGACCAACGGCACGGTCAGGATGGAGCGCAGGGGCACGAGGCGGAGGATGCGCAGGAACAGGGCCGTTCCGGCGAGAGCGAAGGCTGCCGCCACGAGCATTTTCCCGATGACCGGGGCATCGGGTGCGAACAGCGTCACGACGAGAAGGCCGAGAGAGGCCGACTCGACCGTACCCGCCGTGGACGGCTCGACGAACCGGTTCTGGGTCAGCATCTGCATGATCAGTCCGGCCACCGCCATGGCCATGCCGGCCAGGACCAGGGCGACGGTCCTTGGAATGCGGGACACCACGAGGATCTGGGCGGCGCGATCCCCCTCCTGGCGGAAGAGATCGGCGAGAGACAGATCGCCGGCTCCGATCAGCAGGCTGATCAGGGCCAGGATGATCACGGCCGCCAGGGCAAGGGGGAGGGATCTCACGGTCGCTCGGGCTTCAGGCGGGCCATGTCCGGCCTGGGGTTTCACATGCAAAAGCGGATCGTCCAGGGGGCGATCCGCGTTCGATGATGATCTGGATCGAAGCGGCTTACTTCTTCGCGACCGCCTTGGCAATCTGGTCGACGCTGGCCTGCAGGGCCGTGAGCCCGCCGCCGACCAGGTACCAGTTGACCGGATCGAGGTAGACGACCTGACCCTTTGACCAGGCGGTGGTCTTGGCCACAAGCTCGTTGTCCAGCACCTTCTTGGCCGCACTGCCGCCGCCACGACCTGCGACCACGTCCCGGTCGATCACGAACAGCCAGTCCGGATTGGTCGTGAGAATGAACTCCGCCGTCACGGCCTGGCCGTGATTGGTGGTGGCGAGCCCCTCGACGGCGGGCACGACCCCGAACTCGCCGTGCAGGATCCCGAAGCGAGAACCCGGCCCGTAGGCGCTCATCTTGCCGCCGGTCGTCAGCACGAGCAGGCCCTTGCCGGCCTTGGCGGTCTCCTGGCGCAAAGCAGCCATGGAAGTTTCGAGCTTTGCGAGCTGCGCGTCGGCCTCGGCCTGCTTGTCGAAGATCTTGCCGAGAAGCCGGACGTTGCGCTTCACGCTGCCCATGAAGTCCTTCGGGTCGACCGTGAGATCGATGGTGGGGGCGATCTTCGCTATGTCGTCGTATTTCGCGCTGGAGCGGCCGCCCACGATGATCAGGTCCGGCTCGGTCGCGTTGACGGCCTCGTAATCCGGCTCAAACAGGGTGCCGACCTTCTGGTATTTGTCCGAACCGTACTTCGCCAGATAGTCCGGGAACCGTGCCGTCGGAACGCCTGCAACCTCGACGCCGAGCGTGTTCAGCGTGTCGAGGGAGGCCATGTCGAGGGCGAGAACCTTCTTGGGCTTTGCCGGGATGGTGGTCTCACCCTTGCTGTGCTGGACCTTCAAGTCCTGCGCCTGAGAGGCCATCGTGAGGGCGCCGAGGGTGAGGGTTCCGGCAACGAGAGCCGCCAGGGGGCGGGGGCAACGGGCAGTAAAAATCATCATCCATCAATTCTCCGGTTGGGGGTATTTCTTGTTGCGCGATTTCAGTCGTCCACGTGGTCGTGTCCACCGATCCGCCCAGGGCGCCAATAGCCTTCCGATGAGATCTGCTCGCGGGTAAGGCCCCGTGCGACAAGGGTATGGCGCTGGCGGCGAACGTTGCTGGTCTCGCCGATGATATAAGCGTGGCCTTTGCCCGAAAGCAGGGCGAACTCCGTTATCATGCCGTTCATCAGCTCGCTCGGGCCCGCCGGTGCGCCATTGCGATGCACCCAGCGGACGAGCGCATCCGCCTCCGTCTTCAGGTCGATCTCGCCGTTCCCGTCATCGACTTCGATGAAGACGAAAGCCTTCGCTCCGGCCGGTATCGTCTCGAGGATGTGGGCGATGGCCGGAATGCAGGTTTCGTCGCCCGTGAGAAGATGCCAGTCCGCGTCCGGGCGCAGCACGGTGCCTCCGCGGGGGCCTCGCGCTTCGAGTCTGTCGCCGGGCTTCGCCCGTCGCGCCCATGTAGGGGCGGGCGTATCGCCGTGGAGCACGAAATCTATGCTGATCGTTCCGGCCGCACGATCCATGCTGCGGATCGTATAGTCCCGCCGCCCGGTCTCGCCGCCGGGCCCGGGGATCATCAGGACGAGGGCTTGGCCCGGTTTATAGGTGAGATCGCCGATGTCGTCGGCCGTCAGGACGACGCGGCGCATGTTCGGCTCCACGTCGAAGCTGTCGACGACCTGAAGATCCCAGCTCCTCAGCGGAGGCCGCTGGCGCGGTCTCTCCTGAGTGATCGGCGTGCTGTCGTGTGTCATGCCTGTTCCTGTTCGTGGCTGTCGCATGGCCGAAGCGGCCGGGAAGGGGCCTCCACCCCCTCTCGAAAACTAGAAGGTTGAGGACATGCCCACCCAGAGGCGGCGCCCCTCGACCACCGTGTTGTAATCGGTGGGCTCGATCTCCTTGTCGAAGATGTTGTAGATGGCGGCGTTCAGGGCCAGCTGGTCGGTGAAGTTGTAGGTGAAGCCCGCGTCCATGGTGGCATAGGCGTCGTATTTCCGTCCGGCCGCGCCGTTGATGATGACCGGCGTTCCATTGGTCCCGATGCGGGCGCCGCCCACGATCTCGGAGCCGTGGTAGTTCACCGAGGTCCAGGCGGACAGGCCCGTCACCGGCGTGACCCAGTCCAGGCGCGCATTGGCCATGTGCTTGGGCGTGCGGGCGAGGGGGAAGCCGGCGAAGTCCCCGGTCTGCTGCTCGGAATCCGTGAAGGTGTAGCTGCCGCGGATCGAGATCTCGTCCGTTGCCTTCCAGCTGGCGGCCAGCTCGACGCCCTGGATGATCGCATCGTCGATGTTGTAGTTGTACCAGAGGCGGTAGTTCGGGTCCTCCGACCAACGCACCGGATTGCCGGCATCGTCCAGCACTAGCGCGTTGCTGATCTTGTCCTTGAAGTCGGTGTAGAAATACGTTGCGCTCGCCGTGAAGCCGTTGAGATTGTCCCAGAGAGCCGCGACTTCGTAGCTCGTGCTCGTCTCCGCCTGGAGGTTGGGATCGGCCAGGATGACGCCGCAGGTCCCGTTGGGCCCATAGGTGCAGCCTGCACCGCCCGTGGTATAGGCGTAGCCCGGCGCGATCTGGCGGATCTCAGGAGCCCGGAAGCCGGTCGAGACGCCACCCTTCAGAGTCAGGTTCTCGGTGGCATGCCAGACCGCGTAGCTGCGCGGGCTGTAATGGGCGCCGTAGATCTCGTGATGATCCATGCGCAGCCCGTTCGTGAGCGAGAAGGTGTCGGTCAGACGCCACTCGTCCTCTGCGAAGAGGGCCCATTGGTTGATCGTGAACGTCTCGTCGATGCCGGTGCGACGGCCCGGATTCTGATCGGTCAACGATGCGTTGAACCATTGGCCGCCGGTCACGAGGGTGTGGCTGCCGAGGAGATCGAAGGGCGTCGTGAACTTGCCGTCGACAATCGTGTTCCGGATCTCCGGAGAACGGGGGTTCTTGGCGAAGGCCGAGGTGCGCGGATTCTCCGTGTAGCTCCGGCGCTCCGCCCATTCCTGCTGGATGGAGAAGTTCGACGTGGTGGGACCCCAGCGCCCCTCGTGAGACAATGACCAGTATTTGCGGTCGTTGTCGTTGTACGTGTCGTTGCCGGTGGGCTCGAGCGTGCCCCATTTGGAGGCGTTGCGGCGGATGCGCGTGAAGCCGCTTTCCAGCATGATGTCGTGGTTCTCGTTGGGCGTGAAAGTGAGCCGCCCGCCGGCATTGCCTTCGCGTGCCCCCGTGATTCCGCTCAGGAAATCATCTTCATTGCGGCCGAAGCCGCGGCCCCAGAGCTGAAGGCCCAGCATGCGGTGGATGAGCGGGCCGCTCGTGTAGAACGAGCCCTGAAGCGAGTTGCCGAAATAATCGTGCTGCTGCAGGGTCCCGTCCGCCGTGAACGCGCCGGTCCAGCGGTCGGACACTTTGCGGGTGATGATGTTGATGACGCCGCCCATGGCGTCCGAGCCGTAGAGGGAAGACATCGGGCCGCGGACGACCTCGATCCGCTCGATCGCCGTAACCGGGGGGATGAAGCTCTGCTCGAAGCCTGAATTGCCGTTGGTCCGGGCATCGCGGGTGCTCTGCCGCTTTCCGTCGACGAGGATCAGAGTGTAGGTGCCCGGAAGACCGCGGATGAAGATGTCCTTCTCGTTGGCAGCGCCGGTGACCGAGACGCCCTGAACCTCCCGCAGGGCGTCCGTCAGGTCGCGGAAGGAGCCTTTTTCGAGCTCCTCGCGGGTGATGACGGAGATGCTGGCCGGCGCATCCTTCACGGTCTGCTCGAAGCCCGCCGCCGTCACGACCACCTGATCCAGGCTGATCACATCGTCGTTACCGGATGCCACCGCATTGTCGGTTGCCTGCGCGATGGCCGCGCTCGGGCAGAGGAGAAAAACGGTCGAGAGGCTCGTGCAGGCAAAGAGCGCGGCGATCATTTGGCTCGTCCGGCGTCCCGCACGCGGCAGATTCTGCGCAGCGGATTTCGAATTCTTAAGACAGCGTGCGCTAGCCGTGTAGGCTGCCATTTCCGTCTCGGAATTCTGCCGAACCGATGCTTCGATCCCTCTCATCTGTCTCTAAGCCCCTCACTTCGCTGAATGATGAGGCAGCTACTAGGTTTGGCGGGAGAGCAGGGTCAACGCCTATATTTGAGACTCATTCTGAGTTCAGAAAAACGCAAATTATAATGGCTCTAAAGTTGTTTCGTGGAGCTTGAAAGATTTTCCGGAATGGGGAATAGCCACTTCGACCGTGCGAGACCATCATTTGGTTGTCCGGCACTTTTCGAACGGGATTTGAAGACAGAACTATTGTGGCCACCGCACCCGAAGAACCGTCTCTGAAACTCGGTCAGCTTCGTCTCCTCCTGGCACTGGACGCTCTGCTCATGGAGGGCAGCGTCAGCAGGGCCGCCGAACGGATGGGGATGGGAACGCCCGCCATGAGCAGGCTCCTCGGACAGATCCGCGAGGTTTACGGCGACCCGATCTTCATCCGCTCCTCAAGACGCCTGATCCCGACGCCGTTCGCCGAATCCATGCGCCAGCGCATCCGCGCCCTGGCCGCCGAGGCGGAAGCGCTCCTTCGGCCGCAGGAACGAACCGCCGCTAACCCCACCGTCGATCCCGCATCATGGTCAGGAAGCCCAGTCATCGAAGCAGCGCCCCTGACGACGCGGCCGAGCGTCCTGCTCGAGGGCGAGCCGTTGCCCGAATCTTTCGCGCGCAAGCTCGCGGCCATCGGAAAGGCGGAGGATGCGCGCAAGCGGCTTGCGAAACATATCGCAACGATCGGAGCCGGGATCGGGCACAGCCGTCCTTTGACGACGGGAGAGGCGGAAGATGCGTTTTCCACTATTCTCGATGGGGAGGCGGATCCCGTGCAGGTGGGTGCCCTGCTGTCCCTCATGCATTTCCGTGGAGAGACCGCCGCCGAACTGGCGGGCTTTGCCCAAGCCGCCCACGCTCACATCGGACAGGCAGAGCTTGGATCATTGTCCGTCGATCTGGACTGGCCGGCTTACATCTCGCCGAAGTCGCGAAGGATGCCTTGGTTTCTTCAGGCCGCCTTGCTGCTCGCGCAGTCAGGCTGCCGCATCCTGCTTCACGGCAACGATGGTGGCGGCAACACCCGAGGCAGCCTCTTGTCCGCAGCGCGGGCCATCGGCATTCCGGTGTGTGCGACCCCCACGGCGGCTCGCGATGCGATTGCCGAGCGCGGGATCGCCTATATCCCGGTGGCGGCCCTGTCGTCGCAGATCCACCGCCTGCTCTCCCTCTACAGCGTGCTCGAGACGCGTTCGTCGATCAACTCCCTCATGCCGCTCCTCAATCCTTTCGGCGCTCCCGCGAGCATGATGGGCGTCGTGCGTCCGGCCTATCGTGACTTGCATCGCGACGCTGGGGTTATCCTCGGACGCGGCAACATGACCATTTTCGGCACAAGCCGCGACGCCGCAGAGGCCACTCCCTTCCGCTCGAGCACGCTCCTTCGCCTTGTCGGCGGAACAGCAGAGGATCTCTTCGTTTCAGCGCTGCCGGAGCCGAAGGCTTATCCTCTGACAGGTATGACGAGCCTCGAATATTGGTGCGCCGTGTGGGCCGGAACGATCCGCGACGAGCGTGCAACAGAGATCATCGTCGCGACGGCTGCGACGGGCCTTCTGACGTTCGCGGGAGGACAGGCGGACCGGTACGAGGCATGCCGGTCGCGGGCGAGAGAGATCTGGAATGCCCGGAAAAAATCCGTCCCCTGAAGACGACTCTGCCGTGCACGAAAGGATCGTCGGGGCAGGACGATCCGGATTGGCCACGCCGCAATCCTTTGACCGATCGGTCCGCCGCTTCCATTCGCACCCGTGCTAGGGGGTAAAAAGGAGCGCCTCGGTAGGAAGCCGAGGCGCTGAGGTGAGGGAGGACCACGAGGATGCATTCATCCTAGCAAACTTATCGCCGGACGCTGTGAGCCAGTTCACACGAGTCGCCGCATTGCGGGTGACGAGGTCGCCGGTGCCGCGGCGTTCTCGAACTCCGCTCAACGCAGCCTCGTGCGTTGTGTGACTTTCCTCGCAGATCGCTCCGCTCCTTCCGGGTACCATCAAAGGAATTCAGGAGGTCGACATGTGGGTCATCTCGCATATCGTGTTCGCGTATCTTCACTTTGTCCCGGGCGGCAACGGGGGCTGGACGCAAGGCAGCGACTATCCTCTGTTCTCGACGGAAGAGCGGCGGGGCATTGCAATTCCCTTCGAGGGCTATTGGCGGCGCGTGAGCTGAGGAATGGCAGACGGATCGGCCCGGGTCCTGGCGGGTTGTGTCGCCAGGCCCTGGTAAGGAGGCCCTGATCAAGGCTGGAGAATAACGTTAACGACGTGCTCCGCATTAAAAGGCGTTCTGCACGTCGCTCGTCCGTGGGAATGTGGCGCTGGATCGCCGTGACCCACGGAGTTTCAAAATCTGCGCGATCTGCAACCCTTAGAGATCCCGACCCCGTCAGGCCGGCTCGTCATTGATCGCCGGGGGATCTCGCCTGAGGGACCTGATGGTTCAGGTCCTGCTCGCATCAGCCGGGGAACGGTTCTCAACCGTTCTTTCTCGGCAGAATTCCAGCCCTGACGTCTGCCGCCGTTACGACTTTGCGGAACACGGCTTCCCGGAGATAGATCGAGTCGAAGACCGACTTGAAGTCTCTTTTACGAATGGACACGAAATGCTTCCGATTGTGCTTCATGAAATGCTCCCATGTCAGGATGAGACATTGGTATCCTGAATCGGTCTGGAGGACTGTGCCGGGTGTCACAGTGCCGGGTTCGGAACATATTTTGCGGGCACGTCTTCCGGTTTCGGCGGTCACTGCGATGATTGTTATCCCGGCTCTGTGACGCCGGTTACAGATGCCGAAGCGGCTTTGTGGCATCGATATCGGGACTGGACTCTCGCACGCAGGAGGGAAGGCCATGGACAAGTGCAGCCGATGCTGGGCCCGCTATATGTATACGATGGCCCTGTCGCGTCAGGTCACTGACCTGTCGAAGCGCCGGGCCTTGATCAGAGAGGCCTACATCTGGCTCCAGCGTTATTTCGATGCCGAAGAGCACGAACTGTCCCGGCGACGCAGCGTGCTGGTGCAGAGATAGGATCAATCGAGGGACAAGGCAGACTCATCCATGATCCAGCGGGGCTGCGCCGTTCGCCGGACCGTCATGGCCGGACAAGCGTCAACGTCGGTTAGGGGAAATCGGTCCTGGACGCGTGAGGGGCCAGGACCGTGAGCTGCTCAATGGCAAGGCTCCGGTCCTGGCGAAGGCGATTACCGGCGGTGATCCCGCACGATCGGGCGGGAGCGGTGGTCTCGTATGATGGGACCGCGGGAGGTCTCGGTCACCATCACGCCTCCTGGATAGGAGCTGACGGGTCGGCGATGGTCTCGCACCACGGGGCTGGGCCTGCCCCACAGGTCTCCAGGACGTGTCGTGACCCGAGGATCGCACGCCTCGGCGGTTGTAGCACCATATCCGCTCAACAGAACGAGGGACAGCATGGCCCCAATTCGGGTTCGAGAAGTCTTCGTCATTTCAGGTCTCCTGTGAAAAGGTTACTGCACCTTTCGACCTTACACAGAAGGATCTTCGGTCAATGTGAGGCGGGTCACACACATACAAATCGACCGAGTCGAAGCCGCAGAAGAGCCTGATGAGCAAGGGATCTCGCGTCGCCGTCCGCCTGCTCGGGAAACCGGCCAAAAGAAAAGCGCCCGGAAGTGGATCAGGGCGCCAAGTTGACAGGGAGGAAGGCTTTCAAACTATCCCGGTCGTTTCCGATGCGCTGTGCGCTGCATCACATCGGAATTGTGTGATGCAGGTCACGGAACGACGGCAGACTTCGGGTCATCATGGACTCAATTGCAGGAGATCATCATGACCATCACCATTCTCGACCCGCGGTCCGGCCAGCACGTGACCATTTCGCTTCCCGATAAGCCGACAGGCTGCGTGAAGACCTGATGCACACATGTACCGAGCGCTCGGCCCGAAGGCTGGCCGCTCGTGCCCTGCGGGACAGTACGATGAACCTCAAACAGCACTACCAGGAGAAGGCCGCCAAGGCTGACCGTTTGGCGGACGAGCCGTATCAGAGGGCTGAGCTGCGCGTGGAGCTGCGCTCGACGGCGCGCAGATGGCGGCATTTGGCCGAGCAGGCCGATTGGCTCACCCGCCGGATCCGCAATCCGAAATCGTGAGGCCGCTGACACGAATTTTTCGAACGGGACGATAGCGTCTTTCTGCGCCACGCAGCTGTTGCCAAGAGTGCGGCCGGCTTCGGGAATGGTCGCGCTTGTCAGGAAATTTCAGCTGCTGATCGTGAGCCCTGGTGGCATCGCCGCGTAGAGGAGGTCGGGCTCTCGCGACGCGTGACGCCGAAATGGGCTTGAAGGTTTTGTCGGCCGCCAGTGGCGGGGCAGGAGCCTTGCGAGCCTGCGCTTGCGCCGGATCCTGCGGCCCCTTCCTAGTGGATGGTCGGCATGACGTCCGAGAATGGGATCAGCAGCACTTCGTCATCATCGTCATCACTGACATAGACGTGCCAGTCGGCGAAGTCGCGCGTGCCATAGGCTTTCTCGACGAAGGTGCGTGCCAAGGTAAGAGCCCGATCGCGGGCCTCGATCAGGTCCAGAACCTCGGCTCCCTGACGGTCGATCAGAAGCTCGCCGGGGCCTGCGCAGTGAAAGTACAGATGGAACATGTGAGCCTCCAACTTGATGGCCCCACTGTGACACGCCGGGGTCCAGGCTTCTGTGCTCATGATCACGGTTCCCGCGCCCATCCGGTGGCATGGTCGATCTCACACGGAGTTCGATCATGTCCCGTCGCATCCTATGCCTCCTTGCTCTTCTGTTCGTGGCCGACGCCATCGCTGTGAATGGCCGTGCCCCGCGACCGGTCGTGCTGTCCGGCAAGGAAATGCTCGATGTGACCCGGCTCACGCGTCTCCAGGTCTCGCTCGCCGTCTAATGGTCTCATCTGTGTGACTCGCGTCACAGAAACGGGAACGAGTTTCAGAGAGCATGGTAAGGAACAGAGGAGGTCGTCATGGTTCTCATCGTCCTGGATCGCTTGACCGATCAGCCGGTGATCGTCTCCGTCCCCGTCCGGCCAGCCGTCCGGAAGTCGGAGCCCGCCATCGTCATCCATCCCCGCCAGTTCGCCAGCAGGAGGCCCTCATGAAACCGTCGAAACTCTCCGCCATGCGTAGGGCGCGCCGCCGGATTCTTCAGGAGCTGGCAGATTCCAAGCGCTAGCCGAGCCGAGCAGGGTCGATCCGTCAGGCTCGCACGCCGCTCCGACTGGATAAGAATGCGGCTTTTGCTCCTCGCCGTAGGATAAGATGCCGATCCCCTACATCACGGGCGGAGACGCAGACCTCGCTTCCGGTACTGTTTTCCGTTCCGATCCAAGGGTGATCGGAACAGTGTCCTCTCAGGTTGAGACAATCCCCCCATTCGTCTATAATTGCTTGGCTTTCGGCTCGAATGACGCGTTCTTTCCGCGAAATCACGCAAAGGAGGCGCAAAGGTGCGTCTCGGTGGGGAACAGATCCAAAAGGATTTGCCGTTTCTCTCGGCTCTCTCCGTGAGTTCGTTCTTTTCTGCGCTCGGGCATGATGCGATCGCACAGATCGCATCCTTGTGTACATCCCGGAAGATGACGAACGGAGAAACATTGTTTCTAAAGGGCGATCCGGGAGATGCCCTCTACGGGGTCAGGAGAGGCCAGATCGTCATCACGACGACGACGGATGCAGGCCGGCAATTCACGCTCAATATCCTGGGACCCGGCGACATCTTCGGCGAGATTGCCTTGCTGGACGGGCGGCCCAGGAGCGCCGATGCGGTCGCCTCGGGCAGCGTCGAATTGTACATGATCCGGCGAAGCGACTTTCAGGACCTTCTCAAGAGGCAGCCGGAGATCACCACCCGCATCATCGAGCTGCTGTGCGAGCGCCTCCGCTTCTCGAGCGAGCGCTTGGAAGAGGCCTCTCTCCTGTCCCTCAAGTCCCGACTGGCGCGGCGCCTGCTGAAGCTTGCCGAGGATTTCGGTGAGGAGATCGACATCACGCAGGAAGAGCTCAGCGTCCTTGTGGGCGCGGGTCGGGAAACGGTCAACCGGCAGCTGCAGAAATGGCGGAAGACCGGAGTCGTGGAGCTCGGACGAGCCCGGGTGAGGATCATCGATCCTCGACGCCTGCAGCAGGAAGCCACCGAGCGCGACCGGGACACCGGCTAGGTTGATCCTTCGGCGGTGGTGCCGAAGTCTGCATGCTACCTGTCGGATGAGGACGTGAGCGACGTGCCGGCGGGTTCGAGGGTCAGGAAGACCCAGCCCGTGGTCTCGGCGCTCTCCCGCTTGATGTACCGGTAGTTCGTCCTGAACCACTCGAGCACGTCGTCCGTCTTGTTGTCCAGGATGAGATCACCCCGGTCCGTGCGGACGGTCAGGACCGCATGACCCTCGCCGTTCTCATCGATGACGACGGTCATGCGCAGGGCCCGTCGCGGAAGGCCGGCCTCGATCAGCAGCTTGCGCTTCAGGAGCTGGTAGTCTTCGCAGTCTCCCATGCCGTCGGTCGGGTAGCTCCACAGATCGACGACGCCCCAATGATTGCGATCGGTGACAGGGATCAGGCCGCGGTTGACGGTAAGGTTCACGGAGGAGAGGAGGTCGGCAAGTTCCTCAGTCATCGGGAGGGTTTCGGGTTGCCGCGGATCGACGACGCATTCCTCCGGGTTTCGTCTGCAGAACGCGACCCAGCCCGGGAGGGGCGGAGCTTCGTCATCACGAAAGAGATGCGGGCCAGCCGACACGCACTCCATCGCCGATAGGAGAAAGGCCAGGACGATCCAAATCCGTCTTCCCATGTCAACCTCCGGCGGGAGATGGTGATGTCAGACCGGGGAGGGGCATTCCCTTTGGCCTGAACGGCTCATGGGATTAGATTGACTTGTTCCGCTTGGTCCTTCTGTGCACGTGGTCACAAATTCCAGTTTGGGCTGATGGACGGCAGTGCTCACGCCGGCTGCCGTTAGAGGTGGCTCAGGACACTGTGGGTGCAGGATCGCCTTTCCTGCGCGATCCGCCATGAGCGCAGATGACGATGCTCATCGTCCCTGCTCTCATGGCGCTGATGCTGTCGGTTGAGGGTGAGATCACTCTTCGCGGAAGGTGACGGCGAGCCGGTCGGTGAGCGGCTGTGTCAGGTAAGAGATGATGCGCCGGGAATCGCCGCGGATCAGCACGTCGGCGGGAAGCCCCGGCGTCAGTTCCTTCCCTTCCAGCTTGCGCCGTTCTCCCGGAGCGATCGCGATCTTCACGGTGAAGTACGCCTGTCCGGACTGGCCGCTGACGACCTGGTCCGGCGAGACATTGGTGACCACTCCTTCGAGTTCCAACGGCGTCGGGAGCTTGAACGAGCTGATGTGGATGGTCGCCGGCTGGTCGATATGCACCTGATCGACCTCCTCCGGCCGGATTTTCGCATTCACGATCAGCGGTTCAGCGCTGGGGATGATCGACATCAGCTTCTGGCCTGGGCCGACGATGCCGCCGATCGTATGGACCATGAGTTCGTGAACCAGCCCTGTCCTGGGCGCTCGGATGTCGAGCCGCTGAAGCCGGTCCCGCGCGGCCGAGAGCTGCTCCTCGGTTTCGGCAAGCCCCGCCGTGACGGATTGAAGCTGTCGCAGGACCTCAGAGCGCGAATTTTGCGTGAGCTCGGCGATTTTGAACTGGATTTCGGTGAGTTGGGAGCGTGCGCCCGCGATACGGGCGTCGATATCGCCCATCTCGCCTTTCAAGCGGCTCACCTCGCGTTCCGTCTGACGCAGCACCGGACGTCGGATCAGCCCTTTGCTGTCGAGCATGCGCTGATCGGCAAGCTCGGCCGTGACCTGGGCGAGTTCTTCCTTGAGCGCCCTGTATCTCTCGTTGAACCCATCGATCTGCCTCTCGACCTGATGCTTGCGCTCCTGATGCTGGGAGAGCTGGCTCATCCGCGTGAAGCGTCGCTCGTTCATGAGGCTTTCCTCGGCCGCGAGGGTCGCTCTCAGAGCGCTCTCTGCCTGCTTGGACGGGACAACAGCGAGCTCGGGCCGGGCGATCGTCGTGCGGTCCATGTGCTCGGCCTCGAGGCGTGCCTTCTGGGCGGTAAGCTCGATCAGCTTGCGCTCGAGAATGCTCGCATCGGCCGTGACCTTGGCGGCGTCGAGACGGACGAGCACTTGCCCCTCCTGCACAAGCTCTCCCTCCTTGACGAGGATTGCCCCGATGACCCCGCCCTCCAGATGCTGGACGGCCTGGGCGCTGGATTGCACCGCGAAGGTTCCCGACGTGACGACCGCGCTGTCGACCTTGGCGGCGACCGCCCAGCCGCCGACCCCGAAGAATACGACGAACGAACTCAACATGAACCAGCGCATCAGCCGGCGCATGGAGGAGGAATTGGCGACGAGATCGGCTTCGAACTCGGTCATGGCGCGCTCCGCTGTGTGGTTCCCGTCGCCTGACGGGGCCGAGGAATCGGTTGTCGGGATCCCGCGCCGATCCGAAGACCGACGCTTGGTCCTGCATCAGGTTGGCATGCGGCGCCTCCCACGGCTGTGGCCCAGTTCACACTTCCCGGCTCAGGAGGCGCTTGATCGTTGCGCCCGGGTGGCATCCAGGCTGGTGACGGTGGCGGTCGCCGGGCTGTCCGTTCGGCCTTCTGGTTCCGCAGATGTCCCGCTGGGATCGGACTGGGTGGACGGGGCAGCCTGAGGCTCGGACATGATTGCGCCCGGCCCGGGCTGGGCGGCCGGTGTTCCGCCGGTCGATTGTCCGCCGGTCACCTGGGACGGTTTGTGCGGCTGCCCGATGCGAGGGAACAGGGCGGCGAGAACCTGCTCCTTCGGCCCGAACATCTCGGCGCGGCCGCCGCGGACCGACAGGATCTTGTTGGCGGCGAAGATGGCGCTCGGTCGGTGCGCCACGATGACGACGATTTTCCCGGCCTGACGCATCTGGTGAATGGCGTCGTTGAGCGATTGCTCGCCGAGCGGATCCAGATTGGAATTGGGCTCGTCGAGTACAACCAGGAACGGATTTCCGAACAGCGCGCGGGCAAGGCCGATGCGCTGGCGCTGGCCGCCCGACAGGATCGCGCCGCCTTCTCCAACCGGCGTGTCGTATCCTCTCGGGAACGACAGGATCATGTCGTGCACGCCGGCCATCCGCGCGGCCTCGATCACCTGGTCAGAGGTTGCATCCTTTTGGAACCGCGCGATGTTCTCGGCAATCGTTCCGTCGAACAGCTCGATGCTCTGGGGAAGGTGGCCGATCGCATCGGCAAGGGCATCCGGCGAGTACTGGCCGATCAAGGCATTGTCGAAGCGAACCTCGCCCCGGGCCGTCGGCCAGGCGCCGACCAGGGCGCGGACGAGGGTGGACTTTCCGCATCCGCTCGGTCCGATGATCCCGAGGGCGTCGCCGGCCTCGATCTCGAACGAGACCCCGGCGACGGTGGCGACGGCCCCACCGGGAGGCACGATCGCGATGTCCCGGACCGACAGGGTGTGGCGCGGGCGCGGCATTCCGTGCTGCTGCTGAACGGCTTTCGGAAGCTTGGAGGAGAGGGTGCGCAGCCGCCGAAGGGCCTGCCAGGTAGCCGAGGTGTTGCGCCAGTTCCCGATGACCTGATCGATGGGCGTAAGCGCCCGTGCGAGGATGACCGAACTCGCGATCATGGCACCAGGCGACATCTGCGCCTCGATGACCAGATAGGCTCCGAGCGCAAGCATCGCGGATTGCAGGACGTGCCGAACCGTCTTGGAAATCGCGCCGAAGACGCTGGCGTGATCGGCGAGGTCGCGTGCATGCGAGATCGAATTCACGTAGCCGGTGCCCCAGCGCTTGCACAGATCGTCGCCCATGCTCATGGCGGCCGCCGCCTCGGAGTTGCGCCTGGCATCCAGCAGAAGGGTCATGGTGGCAGCGTGCACTTGGTTGGCGGTCTTGACTGTGCCTTTGGTGACCAGTTCGTTGACCAGACTGAGGATGACGAGAAACAGGGCGCCGGCTCCGGCGGCGACAAACAGGATCGGATTGACCAGAAACAGGATTGCGAAATAGATCGGCATCCAGGGAAGGTCCAGGAGGGCGCCCGGCCCCGGGCCCATGAGGTAGTTGCGAATGGACGCAAGATCCTGGAGCGGGTCGTGATTGCGTGCATGCGGTCCCAAATGGAGCGGCAGCTTCAGCGTCGCCTCGAACAGCGTGGGAGCCAGCCGGTGGTCGAAGGTGATGCCGACACGGGCCATGAGCTTGCCGCGCAGCCCTTCCAGGAGCCCATAGAAGGCATAGAGCAGCAGGGCGAGCAGGGAGAGGGCGGCCAGCGTCGGAAGGCTCTTGCTCGACAGAACCTTGTTGTAGACCAGCATCATGAACATGGGTCCGGTCAGCATCAGGACGTTTCCGAGGCAGCTGATGGCGCTGATGCCGATCAGCGGCTTCTTGAGCGTGCGAAGGGCGGCATGAAGTTGGACTTCTGCGCTGTTCCTCATCCCATTTTTCATCGCAAGCGTCCTTGTTGCGGCCGTGAGCGCCGAGGCCGGCAGTAAGCGGGGCAACGGCGAAGCGGTGTCTGTGGCATGATCATGGGCAAGCGCAGCGCCGAAGACTGTGACGTGGGTCACAAACGTCCGTGTTGGCGTCCTCTCTGCCCTCGGGTCGCCCGAACGCCATCGCAGATAGGCTACCTTTGCACCTTCCCCGTCGACCGTTATGCTGAGGGGCCTCGTGCTCCACTCTGTGGGAAACCGACCATGGCGTATGTTCAGTCGTCAGGCGCAGCGACCGATGCAGACAGGTCGGTCAAGCTCGAAACGCTCGACATCTTCAAGGGCATCGATCCGTCGACCGTCGAGCAGATTGCCCGCAAGGCCCAGAACCGCACGTTGGACAAAGGCGAATTGCTGTTCAACGTCGGAGACACTTCCGATGCGCTCTACGTCGTCGCCGACGGCCGGATCCGGATCTGGACCGTCTCGGCTGCGGGTGCCGAGGTGACGCTCAACGTTCTGACGAATGGCGCAGTGTTCGGCGAGATCGGCATGCTCGACGGAGGCGTGCGGACGGCAGGCGCGTCCGCCATGCTGCGGACGCGCCTGACAAGTATCGCCCGTCGTACCTTTTACGAGGCGCTGGACCGGGACCCGCAATTGGTGCGCAACGTGATTGATCTGCTGTGCCGCCGCCTCCGATGGACCAGCGCCCGGATGGAAGATGCAACCCTGCGCCAGGCGCCGCAGCGTCTCGCGCGCATTCTCGGCCATCTCGCCCGAGATCACGGCAAAACCACCCCGAGGGGGATCGAAGTCGTTCTCAAGCTGACTCAGAGCGAGATGGCCCAGTGGACGGCGATGTCGCGCGAGGGCTTGAACAAGGTTCTGAACCGCTGGGCCGAGGAACGCCTTCTGATCCAGGATCGAGGCGGGCTGATCGTTCGCGATCTCGAGCGGATCGACGAAATCGCGGAATTCGGCGAGTAGGAGTCAATGGCGCCGCCGCGCCACGATCTGCTGAGCGCGACTGAGAAACTGCAGGCGCTCATCCTTTGCCGGGATCTCACGGGCAAGGTCCTCAACGAGCTTGGCCAGATCCGTCAGGTCGGCCGCATGCCGTTTCACGAGCAATCCCGCGACAGGACCGAGATAGGTGGTCAGTGTCTGGGCAAGCTCGGCAAGGCAGGCCTGAAAGGCCGCGGAATTTGCAGGAGCAGGATGGAGAGAGTGGCTCGCTTGCGCAACGCGTTCGTCAGATGGCGATGTCGCAACCGTCGAATGGACTGGAACGACCAAGGGGGCGGCCTTGGGCAGTGAGATGGTTGGTGGCTCCGGGCAGGCGGGGGAGGGCGATGGAGCGCTGCCACTTCCTTCGGTCCGTACGGAAGCCACCGACAACACCGTCCGGTCGAGAGGCTCGATCAGGCTGAGCGTCGCGTTCATATCCGGTGTCGAAGGCGGCATCGCCACGCTGAACGTCGTGATCCGCCGCGGGCTGTGCTTGAGGTCGAACACGCCACGCTCGCCGAAGGTCGCCGAAATGCGCGGTGCCACGGCCTCCATGACGGCAGCCGAGACGAGGATGCCTCCGGGATCCGCGAGACTTTCCAGTCGTGCCGCTATGACGAGAGTTTCGCCGAAGGGCAGGTCGTCCTGGAACAGGACGTCGCCGAGATGGATGCCGATCCGCAGGCGGACCGCGTCCAGTTTCGTCATCGATGCAAGGCGGGCCTGGGTCTCGAGTGCGCAACGAACGGCGTCGACGGCGCTCTCGAAAAGCGCGAAGATTCCGTCGCCCGGCATCCCGAAGAGCCATCCGCCATAGGCGGCCAGCTCCTCTCGGGCGATGCGCCGGGTCGCCCAAAGGACGTCGAGGGTATTGGTCTCGTCGACGGAAACCAAGCCGCCGAAGTTTGCCATGTCGGCCGCGAAGACCGCCCGTAAACGTCGGACTCGTTTGCCTGAAGGCTGTGGTGCATCAGGTGCCGGATCGTCCATCACTCTTACATCGAGTACCTACATGTCACTGTTTGGTCTCACCGATTTTACCACGGATCTCGAGAAAGCGCGCCCGATCCCGTTCGCTAGGAATGAAGTCGGAAAGACGGCGATAGAAATCGTCCCGCCCGACTGATTTTTCCGCCTGGCGGGCGACGAGCGTCGGGGCAACCGGGCCGATGAGCGGCAGAAGCACTTCCGTCACGGCTCGAACTTCCGTCTGCGAGATGACGGCTTCCATCTGGGCAATCTTGAAGCCCTTGTCGTCCCGCAGCATCTGCTGCGCCACCTTCCGGAACGTCGCCGCTTCGGCCTCGGTCTTGATCTGCTCGACCAGCAAGTCGAGGAAGGTGTCCACGTCCATGGTCTCGTGGGAGGCCTGCTTCACCAGGAGGTGCCCGATCGGGCCGAGCGAATGGGCGAGCGAGCGCCCAAGCGCATCGATCGTTGTGGGCGTAAGCACTTCGGCCATCGTCTGGTTGAGTTGCTCTTTTGCAGGCGCCGGCTGCTCCTTGCTCGGCAAGTGAGAGAGCTCTGTCAGGTCGAGCGGCGGGAGATCAGCGCTCGGGCGCATCTCGATCGATGCATTGAGCGCGACGATGAACTCATCCGCAGTCTGAAAACGGTCCTCGGGATTGCGGGCCAGGGCCCGCTGCGCCACGTCGTCGATCTCGGGCCAAAGCTCCGGCCGATAGGTCATGATCGCCGGCGGCGGATCGTTCATGAGCTTGCGCATCAGTTCGGGCAGGTCGGCGGCAACGAACGGTTTCGCTCCGGTCAGCATCTGGAAGAGGATGACGCCGGCGGAGAAGAGATCTGCGCGAATATCGGCCGGACGCCCGAGAAAGCGCTCCGGAGCCATATAGTTCGGTGTGCCGATGGGAATGCCGCCGGGCTTCGTCAGGTCGAGTGCATCCACATGGGCGACGCCGAAATCGGAGACTTTGATCGAGGCCGCCGAAGGACAGAGGATGTTGGCCGGCTTGACGTCGCGGTGAATGACGCCCTTGGAATGAGCATAGCCGAGGGCGAACAGGAGCTGCGCCATGATCTCGCCGACCTGCCGGATCGGCAGCAGCGTGCCTCGCCGGATCACGTTCTCCAGCGTGCCCGCGTTGACATATTCCATGATGATGTAGGGAGCGCCATCGTGCTCCACGAAATCGAACACTGTGACGATGTTCGGATGCAGGCATCGCGCGGCGGAGCGTGCCTCGGTGGCAAAACGACGGAGAAGCTCGTCGTTCTCGCTCAGGTTCTCCAAGATCTCCGGACGAAGCGTCTTGATCGCCAAGGGCCGGTCGATCTGTTCATCATAGCCTTTGTAGACGACTCCGATTGCTCCACGGCCAATGACATGGTCGAGACGATACTTGCCGACTCTGACAGGCATGCCTTTTGATCCGCCTTGGCTACTGCCTGTCCTCAGATCCTTGTCTGCAGTCATCGGATGCAATTCCATGACGAGCGGTAAACTGGTTCTGTTGGGCCAGGGATCAATCGCGTTGCTCACTTTTCAAGCATCTTCAATGCACTATCCAGGCTCCTGCGCATCCGGTTGAAGGAGCGCGATAGGGATGCGATCTCGTCCGAACCGGGATATTCGAACTCGGCAACGGATGCGTCGCCCATGCTGACGGCCTCTGCCGTCTTCGCCATGCGGGTCACCGGGCTGATCACATAGCGGTTCAGCAGGATGTTGAGCAGGACCAGAAGGACCAGGAAGATGACGCTCGAGGTGCCGACGAACAGAAGCAGGTTTCGCCAGATCGATCCTTCGGCGATGTCCATGGGCACAGATATGATCTGGGCGCCGATCGTCTCGTTAAGCTTCCAGCCGAAGCCATTCTTGTTGCCGTAAAGAGCGACCATCGAGGGAGGAGCCCTGTCCGGTGTCGAATGGCAGACCAGGCAAGACTCGTCCTTGATCACCAGCGGGTAGGTCGCCGTGTAGTGAGAACGATTGTCGATCGTCTGGAAGCTGACGTCCTTGGTCAGATCAGGATTGGTCCGGAGCTTCTCGATGACATCGCGCTCCCAATCGCGCGCAAGATCGGCCGGATTGGTGGGGTTGAGCGCAGCTTCCTTGTAGAAGAACTGCGGGTAATAGGTTCTGAAGTTCCGGAATGCGGTCTGCGCCGAAAAGGACGGAATCGTCTGCGGCAGGAACTGGACGCTTGAATGTTCAGCGAGCAAGGGCTGAATCTCTTCCGAGGTATAGCGACGTATGGACAGAGCTTGCGCTCGCAGAACGTCGATCTGCGATTGGAGTTGGTCCATGGCTTCCTGTCGGGAAATTTGATAAAATGGATAAATCGACAGGCTGAGCCCAAGCAGATAGCAAACGGCGAGAATGATATTGAATTTCAGCCGTAATCCCACGGGAGATCTCCAACGGCTCGTGAGGTAAGTTCGCGTTACAACTACCGGATTTCATAATAGTGCAAGTCTTGGAGACGTGCCATGCATTTCGGTCAGACAAGTGGATCTGCAGGCAGGTCTACTGTGCGCAAAAGCACATGGGGACAGCTTAGTCGGACGCACGCGATACTCATTATGGGGAGGGTTGTCTTTGCATTCTCCTTGCTGCTTGCGAGCGTCTTTACTGCTCACGCGGCCGGCAGGGTTGCTTTAGTCCTAACGGCGGAAGATTATCAGAAGCTTCCGAAGTCCAACATCGGCACGAAACGCGGCGCCGAGATTGCTGAAGCCCTCAAGGCCCGCGGTTTCGAGGTCATCGTCAGCCCCAATCCGACCAATGCCACGGCCAGAGCCAGCCTGCGAGATTTCGCGGCAAAGGCCGAGGGCGCCGATCTGGCCGTCGTCGTTCTGATCGGGCACGGCGTGGCCTGGGGCGGACAGACGTTTTTCCTGGCAACCAACACCGAACTCGGTCGAGCGACCGACCTGCTGTCGCGCGCACTCTCGACAACCAATATCGTGCAAATCGTCGCGCGAGCGCAGACGGGAGGCGTATTCTTCTTCCTGACGTCGCCGAGTTTCGAAAGCGCCATCGAAGGGTTGGACGCCAGGCCGCAATTCGCCGGCGATGTTCCAAAGAACGCCGTCACGACATTTTCGAGCTCCGCTCGAATTCCCGTGTCGCGCATCGATGCGGCGGGCGAGCAGGCTGCGGAGGCGCTGACCAAGCTCCTCCAGCAGCCCAGTCCGTCGTTGAGCGAAGCCGTCAAGGCCGCCTCGAACGGCAGCATGGGGGCTGTGTTTGGGCGCGTCGACGAGATCAGCCTCGCAAAGCCTGCGCCCGCACCTGTCGCGCAATCGGTCGCGTCGACCTCCCCACAAGCTGTCCCCGTGGTCCAGAAGACGGAAGAAGCTGAGGGAAGGCTGGAAGCGGAGCGTCGCGCGCGGGAGCAGGCGGAGGCCCGGGCCCGCGATGAACAATTGCGGGCCGAGCGGGCCCAAGCTGAGGTGCTGAAGGCACAGGCTGAGGCCAAGAAGGCGCAGGCGGACGTCGAACGGGCCCAGGCCGACGCCGAAAAGGCGAAGCAGGAGGCCAAGCGCGTTGAAGCCCAGGCACAGATCGCGGCCGCTCAGGCAGAAGGGCTGAGGCACGCATCCGTGGCGACGCCTGTGACTGCTTCCATTGAAGATGCGCAGCTGGGGCAAAAGCAGCGCCGCCTGATCCAACAACGGCTCAGGGATCTTGGTCTCTACACGGGCCCGCTTGATGCCATCATGGGGCCGCTGACCCGGGAGGCGATCATGGGTTATCAGAGGAGCCGCAATGCCGCCGTCACGGGATACTTGACGCCCGAGCAGTTCGACGCTCTCCTGCCGAAGGAGATGCAATAAGCGATCTCTCCTGCCGTCTCCTCGTTTCGCGCGGAGCCGCTCATCACGTTCATGCGATATCGGCTCCGATGACCTGGCATGCGGACGGACCTGGTTTATCCTGGAATCCGTCAACTGACTTTCGAGGAGCCCATGGCCGATCCGTCCGTTGGACCTTTCAATCGGCGATCCGTTTTGCTCCAGGCCGGAGTGGTGGCTGCAGCGGCAGCTGTTCCGAGGATCCTGAGCGCTGCCGAGCTTGTCGCAACGCCGGGGCAGACCGAGGGGCCTTTCTATCCGGTCGCGTTTCCCACCGACCTGGACAACGATCTCGTCCGGGTGACGGGCCAGGCCGCGCGGGCGCTGGGGCAGGTGATCCATGTGTCGGGACGCGTGCTCGATCTGCGTGGGCAGCCCCGGCCCGGAAGCGTGGTCGAGATTTGGCAGTGCGACGCCAACGGCATTTACCGTCATCCCCGGGCGGCCGGGCAGGGGAGCATCGACCACGCTTTCCAGGGTTATGGCCGCACGCAGGTCGACGAACAGGGACGTTACCGCTTCCGCACCATTCGGCCCGTGCCCTATCCCGGCCGGACGCCGCACATCCATTTCGCCGTGCATGTGCCGGGGCAGGGGCGCCTGGTCACACAGATGTATATCGAGGGCGAGCCTCTGAACGCCCGCGACGGCGTTCTGAACGGCATCCGCGATCCGAGCGCCCGGCGCAGCGTCATCGTCCCGCTGCTGGCCGGCCCGTCGCCGGAGCCCGGTGCCCTCCATGGACAGTTCGACATCGTCGTTGCCGCGTGATCGCAGGCGGGCAGCCGGTGCGTCTATTCCTGCGCCGGGTGCTCCGCCTTGCGCGGCTGGATGCGGATCCGGCCATGGGTGATCTCGACCACCCGGTCGGCATCCGCCCTGGTCTGCGTCCTTTCGGGGGATTCGATGAGATCCCCTGCCTGCTCCGCGGCTTCCGTCCCCTCCCATCCCTCTGAACGCCAGGCGACCTGCTGCTCGTCGAGATCCAGAACGCCTTCCCGGTCCAAAATGCCCACGACCTCGTCGACCCGGGATGCGTCGCATTTCACGATCACCACGGAGCCGCCGCGGATCACGCCCTCCGCATAGGCATAGGCATCGGCGCGCGACACGCCGAGATCCTCCAGGAGAGGAGCGAGATTGTGCGGCGTGGTCCAGATGTCGATGTCGTCTGCCGGGATGCCCGCCTGCTTCAGGTGGTTCGCAGCCGTATTCGCGTGATGGTCGCTGTGGAAGAGGGATGTGACGGTCTTGGTCATCGGACGATCCCCTGCAAGAGGCCAATCTACCACGGCCGACCAGGATCGACCACTTGTCCGTAGGAATGCCGCGTGAGCGGCAAAGGTCCCGGCACCAAGCCGGGCGGTTGTGCGTTGGATCGGCATGGCAAAACCGCTCAAGCTCGTCTCCGTTCCGTCCGTGGACATGCCCGGCATCGTCGCTTCGGCGGTCTATGCCGGCGGCCGGCGCGTGCGGGAGATCCCGATCGAAGAGGCCGGGGACTGGTCCAAGAAGCCCGGGCACGTGGTCTGGATCGGCCTGCACGAGCCCGGTCTCGATCTCCTGAGAAGGGTTCAGGCGGAGTTCGGCCTGCATGAGCTCGCCATCGAGGATGCCCTCAAGGCGCACCAGCGGCCCAAGCTCGAGCAATATGGCGAAGCGCTGTTCGTCGTCGCCCGGACGGCTCAGATGGTGGAGGGGCGCATCGCGTTCGGCGAGACCCATCTGTTCGTCGGGCACGGCTACGTGGTCTCGGTCCGCCATGGCGCCTCGACGAGCTACGCGCCGGTGCGGGAGCGCTGCGAGGCGGCGCCGACGGCGCTTTCGGAAGGCGAGGACTTCATCCTCTATGCGATCCTCGACTTCATCGTCGACAACTACATGCCGGTCATCGAAACGATCCAGGCGGAGGTTGAGGAGATCGAGGACAGCATCCTGGGGACGAACCAGCCGCAGGAGCGGATCAGCCGGCTCTACCAGCTGCGTCGGGATCTCCTGCGGCTGCGCAATGCCGCCGTTCCGCTGGTGGAGGTCTGCCGCCGTCTCGAGCAGCCGGGGCTGCCCGGGATCGACGCAGCGATGCAGCCGCTCTTCCGCGACGTGTCCGACCATATCCGCCGCGTGCAGGAGGAGATCGAGTCCCTGCGGGAGATGCTGGCCTTCGCGTTCGAGACCAGCCTGATGACAGGTCAGGCGCAGCAGAACGAGATCACCCGCAAGCTGGCAGCCTGGGCGGCCATCCTGGCCGTCCCTACCGCCGTGGCCGGCATCTACGGCATGAACTTCGACGTGCTGCCCGAGCTGCATTGGAAATACGGGTATCCCTTCGTGCTGACGGTGATCGCGGTGGTCTGCGGCTGCCTCTACTGGCGCTTCCGCCGGAAGCGCTGGCTTTGAAGGCGCCAGCACCTGTGGGCCCGGAGCCGTGAGGCTCCGAGCCGAAAGGTGATCGAGGGTGGCGCGAGTGGCGGCCCGGCTCGATGGCTATGGGAAGATGGAAGAGCCGGACGGCGCCTCGCGCACGGTTTCTTTAGGCGGACAGGAGCGGCAGGCTCAGTCAACCGCCGCAGGCGTGGTCCGTCTCGTGCAACGGGGGCCTGCGACCGGTCCCGACCACCCACCGGGCATCCTGGGCCTCCTGTCGGGGCGGCGTGCGAGACCACCCCACAGGACCGTGCCTGCTCCCACGCTGCGACGCCTCGAGCGCGCCCCTCACAGGAGCAGATCTGAGCAAGGGTCTAACCCATATGCAACACAGTGTCAAGAACAAAGAGCGAACATTGTCCACATCCTCAAGGTCATCACCGGCCCTGTGCCGGTGATCCCGATTAAGTGCGATGCTCCAAAAAGATCGGGATGGCCGGGACTGATCCCCGGATCACGTCTGGGGACGGCCATGATGTCCAGGGTGTCAGGGCCGCTGATCGCGACCGGACAAGCATCCCGCTTCACGGTGGGCCGGTCCGCGTGGATCCTCGACTCACGTCCAGCCCGGCCATGACGAGGAGGGTGCAGACGGACGTTGTCTCCCTTGAATCCAACGCGGGAGAAGCGACAGAACCAGTGCCGCGCGAATCGAAGCTTGGCCATTTATCGCCAGCAGACAGAATTCCTGTCGGAATTAACCGAATAACGACGACTGACGAGGAAATGTGGCGGAGATCGTCGCGAGGAACGAATCGAAGCCCGTTGTGCCGGATTATGTGATCATCACCCTCAGCATCCTGACCGCCACGACGGGGATCCTCGGCGCAGCGTTCCTCTTCGTGCGCGGGTACAACGACGATCTCGCGAAAGCCGAGGGCGATCTCGCCAATCTGGCCCTTGGCCTTCGGGAGCGGGCGGACGCCGCGTTCCAGTCCATCGAGAACGTCCTGCGCGACGTGGTTAGCCGCATTCCGCAGAACTGCCTTCAGGCGCACGAGTTCGACGGGTTCGCCGCGGCACAGACCACGAAGGCCATTCTTGTCGGCGCCTGTCATTCGCTGCCCCAGATCGTCCGCATCGATCTTCTCAACGCCCGGGGGCGGATCGTCGGCACGTCCACGCCGCGTCCTCTGTCGGAACCGATCTACCTGAAGGATACATCCTACTATCGGACCCTCGCGACGGATCCGTCGCTCACCCTGTATCTCGGCGAGCCGATGAGGATCCGGGCGATGGAACGAAAGGTTCTCTCCCTCGCCCGGAAGATCGAGGACACGGACGGAAACTTCCTCGGCATCGTCGTGGCCACGATCGACCTCAGCCACTTCGAGCGGATCTTCAAGGATCATCTCAGGACCCGCTCCCAGGCGATCACGCTCTACAGGCGCGACGGCACCATCCTGGTCCATTGCCCGATCTCGGAGCGGGCGCTCGGACGGCGCATGTGGCGACCCAACACCCCGCTGCAGCGCCTGATCGCGAAGAACATCCCCACGCTGATCCGTGACGTGAGCTGGATCGACCGGAAGGAGCGCGTGGTCGCTCTCCATCCGCTCGCCCATTACCCAGCGGGCATCGCCGTCAGCAGGACCGTGGCGGAGCTCATGGCGGGACGGCGCCTCGAAAGCCGCATGGTCGCGTTCTTCGCCTACCTGATGGATATCGGGATCGAGGCCGCCACCCTGCTCGGCCTGCGGCATGTGAGAACCGGCATCCTGAGGGCCGCGAGCGAGAGCTACCTGTCGCGCCACGACGTGCTGACCAAGCTGCCCAACAGATTGCACTTCGTCGAGGACCTGAAGAGAACGTTCCTCGCCTCCCAGAGATCCGGCACGGATTTCGCCCTGCTCCTGCTCGATCTCAACCGGTTCAAGGACATCAACGAGAGTTTCGGCCACGGGGTGGGTGACGAGATCGTCCAGACGGTGGCGCGGCGCCTGCGCGAACGGCTGAGGAAGACCGACCTCATCGCCCGTATCGGCGGCGACGAGTTCGCCATCATCCGGCGGCCGGTCAGGACCCGCCAGCAGGCGATCGACCTCGCCACGGCCATCCAGGCCGCCATGCGGGTCCCGTGCACGGCCGGCAGCACGGAGATCGAGGTCGGGCTCTCCATCGGCATCGCCATCGCGTCCACCGACGGCAAGACCTCGACCGAACTCATGAAGGCGGCCGATATCGCCCTCTATGCGGCGAAGTCCGATTCCAGCAGCAGCTACCGGCTCTACGATGCGAACATCAAGGATTCCCGCGCGGAGCGCCGCGCCCTCGAAGGAGCCCTGAAGAGTGCCCTGGAAAACAGGGAACTCGACCTGTTCTACCAGCCCATCCTCGATCTCGCCACGAACCAGATTTGGGGCTGCGAGGCGCTGGCGCGGTGGAAGCACCCGACCAAGGGCATGATCTCGCCGCTGCAGTTCATCCCCACGGCAGAGGAATCGGGCCTCATCGGCCCGATGGGCGACTGGATCCTCGAGGATGCCTGCACGACGGCCATGACCTGGCCGCAGCCCCTGAAGGTCGCGATCAATCTCTCGCCGGTGCAGTTCAGGAGCCGGGACGTGGTCGCGAGCGTCAGGAAGGCCCTGGAGGTGTCCGGCCTGCCGGCCCAGCGCCTCGTCCTGGAGATCACGGAGTCGGTCAAGCTCACCGAGGAGGCCACCACGGCGCTGAAGAAACTGAAGGCGCTGGGGGTCTCGATTGCCCTCGACGATTTCGGCACGGGCTATGCCTCGATGAGCTATCTCAGCAGTTTCCCGTTCGACAAGATCAAGATCGACCAATCCTTCGTGCGCAACATGCTGGCGTCCGCGGACAGCCGCGCGATCATCAAGGCCACCATCGGCCTCGCGAAGGACCTGAACATGAGTACGACCGCCGAAGGCGTCGAAACCGAGGAGCAGCTCAACGCCCTGCGCCTCGCCGGCGCCTCCCAGGCCCAGGGCTATCTGATCGCCAAACCGATGCCCCGCGAAGCCATCGCGGCCTTCATCGCGGAAACTCAGAAGCCTCAGTCGAGGAAGCGGGACGACCAAGCTCCAGCCCGGGCCGTGGCGTAAGGGATCGGGTCGACGCGAGGACCGATTGCCCGTCGTCTCCGGTCCCAAGGGCACGGACGAAAAACGACACAGTCCTTCAGCGGGTCCATAACAGGAGAGGGCGGACACGATGCGCCAGCCGCCTCCTGATCGTCGAAAAATCGACCTGAAGGCATGGGGCCGTGGCCGAGGATTTCTGCCGCCACGCTGAAACCAGCCGGCGCGTCGGCGATTCCCCTTTAACTTATGATATTTTGACCGCCCCGATCTGCTGCGGCTGGCAGGGGACCCAACCAGGAGAACACTGATGCCTCATGGCGCCCCAGATGACGTGCGCCTGCCGCATGTCGACGAGCTCCCTTCGGACGTCGCGACCATGATGATCGCTCGCGCCTTCGCGGAGATCTACCGGGATGTGCTGGAGGAACCGGTGCCCGAACGGCTGACCGCCATCCTGCGCCGGATGGACCGCCGGGGAGGCCGATCATGAACGAGAACCAGTTCGAACCGCACATCGCCCTGGTGGTGGAGGACGATCCGGACGTCCGGACGCTCGCGGCTGCCCTGCTCGAGGAGACGGAGCTCGACGTGGTCGAGATCGAGCGCGCGGAGGATGCCCTGAGCTATCTGCAGGAGCATGGCAGCGATGTGGCGATGATCTTCGCCGATATCCGCCTGGCCGGCCCGATGGACGGGGTGCAGCTGGCCAAGGCGGCCTGCACGCTCTGGCCGACGGTCCGGATCGTGCTCACGTCCGGTGCCGGGAACGACGGGCTCGACGACCTGCCGGATTGCGTCACCTTCATGCCGAAGCCCTGGCGGGGCCTCGACGTGCTGGTCCAGGCCGAGAAGGCCGTTCACCATCCGCAGCCGCCGGTGGCGTGAATGGGAGGCGAGGGGCAGGGCATTCCGGCGCTCGTCCTCGTCGTCGACGACGAGCCGCTGGTGCGCATGACCGCGGCCGACGAATTGGAGGAGGCCGGGTTCCGGGTGCTCGAGGCGGCCAATGCCGACGAGGCCCTGGCGATGCTGAAGACGCATTCCGACGACGTGCGGGTGCTCTTCACCGACGTGAACATGCCGGGCTCCATGGACGGCATGGCCCTGGCCGCCCAGGTGCACCGGCGCTGGCCCCATGTCCGGCTGCTGATCTCCTCCGGCTATGCCCGGCCGCATCCCGACCAGATCCCCGACGACGGACGGTTCGTGCCCAAGCCCTACCGGAGCGCCACGCTGGTGCGCCACGTCACCGAGATGCTCGGGAGCGCCCCGGAGGCCTAGAGCGGATCGAGCGCCCGCCGGGTGGACCGGCGGGCTCTCACGCTGGTCGGCGTCCTCTTACGCCGCCTGCTGCGCCGAGAGCTTCTCGGCTTGCTCGTCGGCCCGTTTCGCGGCGGGCCGGTTGACGTGCCTTTCGCTGTAGATCTCGAAGACTCGGCGCTTCTCGATCATGCCCGACATCATGCCCCATTGCAGGTGGCTGGCGAGCACGACGTCGGCGGCGGTGAAGCGGTCGCCCGCCACATAGGTCCGGCCTTCGAGCCAGGCGGAGAGCGTGTCCAGCACGCGCGCATAGGAGCCGTAGCCGAAGCGGCCCTCCATGTCGGGCGAGGGATCCCAGCCGATCACATGGTTCGAGGCGGCGGGCTCCAGGCAGCCGGCGGTGAAGAAGAGCCAACGGTAATAATCGCCGCGATGTTTCGGCTCGGGCGCAAGGCCTGCCTCGGGGAAGGCGTCGGCGAGATAGGCGCAGATGGCCGCGACCTCCGTCACGACGGTCTCGCCGTGCCGGATCGCCGGCACCTTGCCCATGGGATTGATGGCGAGGTAGTCCGGCGCCTTCATCGTGGTCGTGAAATCCAGCACCTTGAGGGTATAGGGACGGCCGATCTCCTCCAGCATCCAGTGCACGATGGCGCCGCGCGATTGCGGATTGGTGTAGAAGACGAGGTCGTCGCTCTTGCTGTGCGTGCTCATGGGTGTCTCCCTGGTGTTGCGTGAACGGGAGACTGAATAGCGCACGCCGCTGTCAGATTCTGGCAGCAGTGTTTGCTGCCACTCCTTCATGAGCTGGCGGCGGGGCCGGGGCACGCGCTCGGGCAGGATCTCGGCCGCCTCGATCCGGTCGGTGCGGAAATGGCGGAAGCCGCCGCGCAGCTCGCACCAGGCCACCAGCACGCGGGTGGTCTCGAAGAAGCCGAGCGACACGGGCCAGATGATCCGCTCGGAGCGCGCGGCCTTCTCGTCGGTATAGGCGATGGACAGTTTCCGGCCCTCGTTCAGCGCGCGCCTCAGGACTGCGAGGTCGACCGCCTGCGGCCGGTCCCAGCCGTGGCCGATCACCAGGGCGTCGTCCTCCATGCGCTCGCGCAGATCGGCGGGAAGGACGGCGGCGACCTTGGCCATGACGTTGCGGGCGGCCTGTCCCATGTCCTCGTCGGTGCGCCGCCCGACCCATTGCAGGCCGAGCGCCAGCGCCTCGATCTCCTGGCCCGAGAACATCAGGGGCGGGAGCAGGAAGCCGGGCTTGAGCACATAGCCGAGCCCCGGCTCGCCCTCGATCTCCGCGCCGAGCGCCTGCAGCGAGGCGATGTCGCGATAGAGCGTGCGCAGCGAAATCCCGGCCTCGCGCGCCAGCACCGCCCCGCTCACCGGGCGGCGGTGACGGCGCAGGATCTGCAGCAGATCGAAAAGGCGTTCGGCGCGGGACATGGGGGGAGCTTAGCACGGGATGGTGACAGCCTGTGACAGCAGGGGCCGGATGAGCGGTGGATGACGGGAGATCCCGGCCCTCGGCAGCGGCGTTTTCGACGCCTTGCCGCCTCCCGTCCTGCAGCAGCCGCCGGACGGGCTGACGATGCTTCAAGGATTTCTGATCATCAGCACGTAGACCGCCACAACGACGGCGATCAGCATGACCGCGTAGAGGGACTGGGACAGCATCACAGGAATCCCAGGATCACCGCCGCGCAGAACAGAAACGCCAGACCGGCCACGGCCAGTGCTTCGTTCTCGAAGGAGAGATAGGCTCTGATCCGCGTCATCATGGCAGCCTCCTGGGCTGCCGGCATTATGCGCGCATGGGGGCCGGAAAGATACGACTATCCCTGAAGCCCGGCCTTGCGCCACCTATCGCGATCCTTGGCCCAGAAGCCCGTTCAGGAACGCGATGTGCTCGGAGGCGGGCAGGGGCGTGCCGTTCGGCCCCTTGGGTCTGATCTCCCCGACGAGCAGGGTATCGGGATGCCGGGTCGGGATCGCTTCCAGATCGATCAGAAGCCGCTCCTCGCCTGTCCCGCAGGCGATGTTCACGCCATGGGCATACGTGTCGGCCCGGCAGGCCCGACCGGCCCGCTCCAGCGCCGCCATGACGGCGCGCAGCTTTCCGAAGGAATGCCGTTCGTAAGGCTCGCTCGCCTCCACGACCATGTCGAGCGCCCAGAACGGATGCCGGCGGGGCGACAGGGTCTGGGCGTCGGCCGGGCCGGCGAGGGCCGCGAGGGCAACGAGGAGGAGGCGGTGCAGGGGCATGGTGCTGGACGAGCCTTGGAGCGTTGCGGCGGTGGAGCGAGGGGCGTGAGGCATTGACCCTTTACCACATCCGCGTGTTATCTCGTCACCGGAACCGGGCGCACCCGGTTCCGGGGCGTCAGAACCTCAACCCGAGGCGGCCGGTATCGGCCGTCAACGATGCCTTCCCAACCTTACGGTCGGGGAGGCGCTGTCGCATGTCCAGGGCGAAAGCCTAAAGGGCAGCGCGGTCGTCCTCGGGCGACTTCTGAACTCCCCGGCCACCAGGGCTCCTGGTGGTCGCTTCATTCGAGGGAGTTGCCGCATGGACCAGCCTTACAGCCTGTGGGCCGATTGGCTCTCGAAGTTCCACACCTGGCCCGAGCCGATCCAGGCGCTCTGGCTCGTCGCCGTGCCGCTGACGGTTCTCGGCCTTACATGGCTGGTGCTGCGCGGCCTGCGCGAAATCATCCGCCTCTCGCGCGGCGAGCGCGGCCACAGCGGGTGGCGCGGCCACGGCGCGTGGCGCGGTCACCTGGTCTACGGCGTCTACCAGGACCCGCAAGGCCGCTGGATGGTCTACTGGCATGGGCGCGCCCCGCAAGCGGTCGATTGGGAAAACCCGCCGCCGGAGCTGATCGGGCGCGGCACGGTGGTGCAGGGCGTGTTCAGGCGCCCGGAGAACGGCTGATGGGTCTGATGTCAAAGAGCCTGCTCCGTGAAGCCAGCACCTTGGGGCCCGCAGCTTGCGCTGCGAGCCTTTCAGGAGATCGAGGGTGGCGCGAGTGGCAGCCCGGCTCGATGGTGATGATGGGAAGATGGAAGAGCCGGACGGCGCCTCGCGCACGGTTCTTTTCAGGCGGACCAGCTGGGACGACACCCAAGGTCGGCCTCCTGCGCTCCCAGGCGTGCGAGGCCTGCCGCAGGACCGTGCCGGCTCCCGTCACTGCGACGCCTCGCGAGCGCGCCCCTCGCAGGAACCGATCTGGGCACCACCCTAGCTCAGGTGTAACCCTGTGTCAAGAACAAAGTGAGAACATAGCGTTGCATTGCGCCCCTGGCTCCTTGTCCGCCAAGCCATCAAAAAGCCTGTAGGGCGCGCTATTCTCCCATCATGAGCAAGGCCTCGAAGCATCCGGGCCCGCGTGAGGCTCTCAGGCGGTGGGACAACGAGGGCGGCGCGCCCCGATCCGGGCGTCCTTTGCCTGGGTCCGCACCTGTCGGGGATCAGGGCGAGCATCACGAGCTCTACTACTTCAACATCAGGACGGCAGGCGGCGTGATCGAGGATCCGGAAGGATCCGCGCATCCCGATCTCCAGGCCGCCCGGGAGCAGGCTCTCTCCGAGGCCCGCCGGATCGTCGCCGAGGGGGATCGGCAGGGCGAGGATCGGCGGAGCTGGAGCTTCGAGATCATGGATCGAGCCAACCGGCCGGTCCTGACGATCCGTTTCTCCGACCTGGGAAGAGCCGCCGGCCGGTGACCGGGACACCCTCTGCCGCACGCACAGGAAAGCGAGTTCGATCATGAGCAGGAAACCCTTCGAGGTCGCCCAGGGCATCGTTCAGGCTATCCGGAAAGCCGCGCAATCCTTGAAAGGCGCGCCCGTTCCGCCGGAGCGGGTGAAACTCAACGGGCGGCGCGGCTACGGGGACAACGACATCCCGTCGCCGGACCGGGAGCACGATACCTGATTCTAAGCCGGTCGGAGCGCTCGCAGAGGCGCCACCCGCTTTTCCCATCCGATGCCTTTGGGATTTCCGATCATCGGAATGCAGACCGCCAGAACCACGGCGATCAGCATGACGGCATAGAGGGACTGAGACAGCATCACAGGAATCCCAGGATCACCGCTGCTCGGAACAGGACCGCCAGACCGGTTACGGCCAACGTCTCGTTTTCGAAGGAGATGCAGGAATTGATCCGGCCATCCACGCCTTGAACCCGCCGTGCCGAAAAAGGCGTGGATACCCGCGACAAGCGCGGGCATCACGATGGAGGATACAAGGCCACTCAGTATCATCGGCCGATGCACAAGGGCGGCTGGGTGTAAATTGACTGAATAATAATCACAACGGGCGGCTAGAACCCTTATTTTCTGGGACCTGACTTCGGCCTCTGACGCATTACCTCTTCGATTTGACTCGCCAACACGTCATCGATTTCAGCGTCGAACGGGGACGCGGCACCCATCGTCAAGCCAACAAAAAACCCCCGAGGAATTCCTCGGGGGCTTGCCGCTTGATCGGTTGTGAGTGCGTTTAAGTCATGCGGGAACCGCGTCGCGCCGGAACAGCAGTGTCCGCTTCGCGGCCTCTATCACGATGGCCGGCTTTATGCCGCGCGCGGCAAGCATCCGTTGCAACGCCTCCCGCGACTGTTGCCGCTCCCGGGCAAGCCGCGACAGGGTGACGGTCTCGGCCTCGAACCGCGTCATCTCCGCCTCGGTCACCACCGTCTGGGGACGGCGGTTGACCGGGTTGACGGCAATCTCGGTTGCGAGATGCCCGCCGGCGATCAGACCCCTGAGGGTGGAGGTGTGAATGCCGAGGCGACGCTCGACCGCGCGCAACGAGAGGCTGCCGTGATCCGGACGGCGCACCGCTGCTCGGGCCTCCTGCACATTCACAAGCACCAATAGGTAGCCGCGCGTGTCCGTCTTCTGGCCGATGAACGACAAGCGCCGCTCGAAGATCGCTGTCACGATTTCCCGTGCCGAGCAGTTCGCCCGCTTGGCGGCGTCGGGAGAGGGTATGGGATCGTCAGTGCGTGACCCAAAGCGGCCGTTCGGCCAGCGGGTTATGCTCCAAGCAAATCCAACCCCTCTTGCAAGCTTACGCGTCAACGAGTATATAGCTGCCATATAGATAGGAACCTATCAATATGGTACCTAAGCAAGATGAGCTGACCGCCCTGCGGGCCGGGTTCTTGGAGGAGCTGTCGATTGCCAGTCGCAAGCTGCGCACCCTGTTCGATGCCCGGGTCCGCGCCAAGGGTCTGACGCTCGCCCGCGCCCGCACTCTGATCCACCTCGCCCGCAAGGACGGCATGACCCAGACGGAGCTTGCCGAGATCCTCGAAGTCGAAGGCCCGACCCTGGTCCGTCTGCTCGACGGGCTCGAGGCTCAGGGTCTGACGGAACGCAGGCCTGTGGAAGGGGATCGCCGCGCCAAGCATATTGCCCTGACCACCGAGGGTCACAAGCTCGCCGCGGAGGTGACCCGGCTTGGCAACGAGCTGCGTGAGGAGGTACTCGCCGACATTCCGGAGGCCGACCTGATCGCGGCCGCGGCGACCATGCGCGCGATTGCCGGGAAGATTTCGACCGCTGCCGGCTGCCAGACGGACGCCGCATGAGCGCCGCGCCTGCCGTCCGCCAAACCAGCTCTCCTGTGACCGACGCCGAGGACGAGACCCCTTCACAAGCGCCGGAACGCCAGGAGCCGCAGGCGCCGCCCCAACCTCCGGCGGCGCCTGCCCCCATGCCCCCACTCCGGGCGGCGAGCTACATGCTGGCCTCGGTGCTCCTGGCGATGACTCAGGGGCTCGGGATGAACCTGATCTCGGCCAACCTGCCCCAGATCCAGGGAGCGCTCGGCGCGACCACCAATGAGGCTCTGTGGTTGATGGCCGCCTACATGGCGCCCTACGCCAGCCTCTCGCTGATCCTGATCAAGGTCAGGACCCAGTTCGGCCTGCGCAACTTCGCCGAATTGGCCATTCTGGCCTTCCTGCTCGTCGCGCTACTGCATCTGTTCGTCGACGACCTGCGCTCGGCGATCATCGTGCGCTTCTTCAGCGGCGTCGTGGCCGCGCCCCTGTCGGCGCTCGCCTTCCTCTACATGCTGGAGCCGTTTCCACCGGCCAAGAAGCTCAATCTCGGGCTCAGCCTCGCCCTGACCAACTTGGCGCTTGCCCCGAGTGTGGCCCGGCTGATCTCGCCCACGCTCCTGGATATCGGCGGGTGGCACGGCCTCCATGTCCTGGAGATCGCCATTGCCATGGTAGCCTTCGGGGCCGTCTACCTGCTGCCCCTGGCGCCCCAGCCGCGTGCCAAGGTCATCCAGCCCCTCGACGTCGTGAGCTACCTGTTCATTGCCGCCGGCTTCGGACTGGCCGCCATGGCGATGACCGTAGGCCGGTTCTATTGGTGGTTCGAGGCGCCATGGCTCGGGCTCATGCTCGCCGGTGCGATCATCGCGGTGACCTGTGCGGCGATCATCGAGCTCAACCGCGTCAACCCGCTCTTGGACATCCGCTGGCTCACCAGCCGGGAGGTCTTGCACTTCACTGCGGCTCTGCTGATCTTTCGCATCGTCCTATCCGAGCAGACCAGCGGCGCCTTCGGCTTGTTCCAGGTGCTGGGTCTCCAGAACAGCCACATGGCGAGCCTGTCCTGGATCATTCTCGGCACGACCATCGCCGGTGGATTGACCTGTGCTGCTGTGATGAAGCCCGGCCGCGAGCCGGCCATTCATATGGTGGCCCTCACCCTGCTGGCGGCCGGCGCGTACATGGACAGCCAGGCGACGAACCTGACCCGTCCGGCCGAGATGTATCTGAGCCAAGCCCTGATCGCATTCGCCGGCGCCCTGTTCCTCCCGCCCGCCCTGGCCTCGGGCCTGATGTCGGCCCTGAAGAAGGGCCCCAACTACATCCTGAGTTTCGTGATCGTCTTCCTCACGACCCAGAGCATCGGCGGCTCGCTCGGCTCGGCGGTGGTCGGCACCTTCGTCACTTGGCGCTCCAAGGTTCATTACCAGGCCGTGGCCGAGCGCATCACGCTAACTGATCCCATCGTAACCCAGCGCTTGGGCCAGCTCTCGGGCGCCTATGGTCGCGTGCTCACCGACCAGGCGCAGATGAGCACCCAAGGGCTGACCCTGCTCAACCAGCAGGTGATGCGGGAAGCCAACATCCTCGCCTACAACGACGCTTTCCTGGCCATTGCCCTGCTCGCCGCGTTCGCGCTCGCTGCGCTGATCATCCACGTTGCGGTGGTCGCCATCGGCAAGCGGCTTGCGACGGCTCCTCACCCCTCCCTTGCCTGACAACTCCTTAGATTGATCCCCATGCTGAAGTTTCTCAGATCCACCGCCACCCTTGTTGCCGTCGTGATCGGCGTCGCCGGTGCCGCGCTCGTTCTTTACGCGTGGCGCCTGCCACCGTTCACCAGCTCGGTTGAGACCACCGACAACGCCTATGTGCGCGGACAGGTGACTCTCATCAGCCCGCAGCTCACCGGCTATATCGCCGAGGTCCCGGTTCAGGACTACCAGAAGGTCAAGGCCGGCCAGTTGCTGGTGCGCATCGACGACCGCATTTACGAGCAGAAGCTCCAGCAGGCGAAGGCGACATTGGCTGTCCAGAAGGCAGCCCTGGCCAACTCCGAGCAGACGCGGCGGTCGAACGAGGCCAAGATCAAGTCGAGCGAGGCCCAGGTCGACAGCGCGCAGGCCGCGCTTAAGGCGGCCGACGCCAGTTGGGAGCGCATCGAGCCTCTGCTGTCCCGCGGCGTGACCACGCAGAAGGAGGCCGATCAGGCTCGTGCCAATCTGGATCAGGCCAAGGCGGCGCTGAGTCAGGCGCAGGCCGCTGTCGAGGTCGCGCGCCAGGACCTGGCGGCGACCCTGGTGAACCGGTCTTCCCTGGAAGCTGCGGTGCAAGGCGCCGAGGCTGCCGTGCGCCTGGCCGAGATCGATCTTCAGAACACCCGGATCGTGGCGCCTCAGGACGGACGCCTTGGCGAGGTCGGCGCGCGGGTCGGACAGTATGCATCCGCCGGGACGCAGTTGCTGGCAGTGGTGCCGGAGAGGATCTGGGTGGTGGCCAACTTCAAGGAAACGCAGCTTCCCGGAATGAAGGTCGGCCAGCCGGTAACCTTGAACGTCGATGCTCTGGAGCATGCGAGCCTGTCCGGCCGCATCGAGCGGTTCTCGCCGGCGGCCGGCTCGGAGTTCAGCGTCCTCAAGGCGGACAACGCCACCGGCAATTTCACCAAGGTGGCCCAGCGCGTTCCCGTGCGCATCGCCGTCGATCCCGGTCAGGATTTTGTCGAGCGGCTTGCCCCGGGCATGTCCGTGGTGGTCAGTGTCGATACGGCCAGCAAGGAGACGTCTGACGCCGTTGCGTCCACCGGCGCCGTGCGTAGCGAATGACCTTCCGGGATGGTTTGGACCACGAATGGACCAGGGCTTGGGTCAGGCGATGACCGCAAGGGCTGAGAAGAAGCGAGCCCAGATCCTGGATGGGGCTCGCGCTGTTTTCCTGGCCGAGGGATTTGATGGCGCCAGCATGGAGGCGATTGCCCATGCCGCGGGGGTGTCGAAGGGAACGCTCTACACGTACTTCAAGGGCAAGGACGAGCTCTTCACGGCTTTGGTCGCGGCCTGTCAAAACAGGAGCCTTGAGGAAACTTTCAGGAGCTTGAACAAGGCGTCCGATCCCCGCGGGAACTTGGAAACTCTGGCGCGTAACTATCTCGACAGGGTGCGCGAGCCGGAAAACCTCGCACTGCTGAGAGTAGTCGTCGGAGCATCCGCGAAGTTTCCGAGCCTGGGACAGGCCTTCTACGAAACCGGCATGCGGCCTCCTGTCGAGCGCTTGGCGCAGTACCTCAAGGATAATGCCTCGCCGAGGGCGGCGAGTGCTTGGGATGTCGAGCTCGCGGCGGTGCAGTTCTTCGCCTTTCTCCGGGCGAGCGTCGCGATCCCGATGCTCATCGCTCACGAACCGTTTCCATCCCCGCGGAGGTGTTCCGCGATTGTCGCTCAAGCCGTAGGCACGCTGCTGCGAGATCTCGGTGAGCAGCCCGCAAGTGCGGAGGCTTAAGTTAGGGCATCAAGACTGGGGCACGGTGCCGAGGTTGACCAGGGTGTAAGGGCCGCAGGTGGGCGAAACAAGGTCGGCTCCTGGCACGGAGCAGAAGTAGACCGAAAGTCTGCTCAGGTGGGGAACACCGGACGCCCCTGCCGTGAAAGGAATTTCCCCGGATGACCCCTTCCGGACCTTGGCCCCGGTACGAAAACATCGATCAATCAAGTCTGGTCCACGCGCAGTTACACGATTCGAAGGTTATTGGTGGTCCCAGCCGTTCCGAATGGCATACGGGCCACAACGACGATGAACTCGGGGGAGTGGGCCAAGCCCTCGGACCGTGCATGTGCTTCGGCCTGTTCCACCATCTCCTCATAGGTGTAGATGTCCTCCGAGTGGACGCTGTGGGCACCCCGGAGCAGGCACAGACGCCGTGCCACGTTCCCGTCCGGCGTGACGGCGAGGATCGCGACATCCGGCCGGGTCCGGGCGATGCGGCTCGCGGTGGTGCCGCTTGAGGTGTAGGCGACGATGCAGGGAGCGTGGATTGCCTGAGCCAGATCAGCCGAGGCGCTGGCAACGGCATGGGGCGGGCTCTCCTCGATCTCCGACCGGAGAGCCGTGACGATGGATTGTTAGGCCTTGTCCTGCTCGGTTTGGCTGATGATGCGGTCCATCATCGCAACCGCCTCGATTGGGCACTGGCCCGCGGCGGCCTCGGCCGACAACACCACCGCATCGGCCCCGTCATAGATCGCCGTTGCCACATCGGAAGCCTCGGCCCGGGTTGGCGTCGAGGCACCGACCATCGAGTCGCGCATCTAGGTTGCGATGATTACGGGCTTCACCGCCAGACGGCACAGGCGGATCAGTTCCTTCTGACGCCAGGCACCTCCTCCGGCTTGGCATGGCGTTGTCGGCGCATGGTTCGTTTGACCTTCCTGGCGGATCCGTCAGAGGAGGCCGATGGAGATGGCGGGCACGAGAGCGATCGCCACGAGCCCGAGGACGAGCGCACCCAGATAGAACCAGACCGTCTTCATCGCCGCGTCGGGATCGACCTTGCCGATCGAGCAGGCGATGTAGTGGCCGATGCCCACGGGAGGCGCGAACAATCCGATGTTCATGGCGACCACCACGACCATCGCGTAGTGAACGCTGTGAATGCCCAAATCCTTCGCGATGGGGAACATCAGCGGAGCCAGCAGCACGATCGCCGGTAGACCCTCGAGCAGGCAGCCGAGCAGGAGGAAGGTCACGATCGTGACCACCATAAATACGATCCAGCCTCCAGGAAGGCCTTTCATCACTTCTGCGAGATACATGGCGAAGCCGGTCTGCGTCAGCGCCCATGCGGCGGCCGAGGCCGTACCGAGGATGAGCAGGATCGCGCCTGTCATGGCCGCGGTCTCAATCAGCATGCGGTACATGTCGCGGATCCTGATGCCGCCGTAGAGCAGCATGCCGGCGATTCCTGCATACAGCACCGCGATCGTCGAGACCTCCGTGGCCGTCGCAACGCCTTCGGTCACCGCGCCACGCACGAGGAAGGGCAGGACGAGAGCGGGCGCCGCGAACACCAGTGCCTTGCCGATGAGCTTCATCGGCGCGCGGCGGACGCCTTCGAGGTTTTCGGACCGGGCCTTCCAGCGCGCCGCGACCGCCAGGATGACCAGCAGGAACAGCGCTACGATGAAGCCGCTGGCAAAAAGGGCCGCAATGGAGATGCCGGCAACGGACCCGATCACAATCAGGACGATGCTGGGAGGAACGGTGTCCGCCATGATGGCGCCCGTACCCAGAAGCGCTACCATCTCCTCCGGCTTGTTGCCGCGCCGCTTCATTTCGGGAAACAGCGCCGGGGCGACGGTCGCCATGTCCGACACCTTCGAGCCCGAGATGCCCGAGACCAGGTAGAGCGAGCCAAGCATCACGTAGGACATGCCGGCGCGCACGTGGCCCAGCATCGAGCCGAGGAAGTCGACGATGGCCTTGCCCATGCCGGTTGCGTCGAGGATGCATCCCAGGAGAACGAAGACCGGCACCGAGAGCAGGATCAAGCTCGACATGCCCTCGTCCATGCGTCCGACGATCACGGTCAGCGGCAGTTTCGTCGAGAAGAGCAGGAAGGCGAGCGCACCCGAGCCGAAGCAGAAGCCGATCGGTACCCCGATTGCAAGGCAGATGGCGATCACGCCCACCAGCAGCACGAGGATGTTTGCCTTGCCGAGCTGGGCGAAGACAGGCGTCATCAGCCATAGAACGAGCACGGCGGCGGCGACAGCGCCAATGCTGATCACCATGTCCCTGACGCTCGTCTCGCGCAGGAACTTCGCCACGAGCGCAATCAGCATCAGGACGATGCCAAGCGGGATGCCGGCAATGCGCCAGGCCATGGAAATCTCGAGGCCCGGCGAGACGATGTCGCCCTCGAAGTAGGTGTGCTCGATAGCGGAGGGCAGGAGGGCGCCGAGGAATGCTGCCATGATCACGAGGCCGACCGCCTCCAGAACCTGCCTCGCCCGCGGCCGCACGGCATTCACGAGAATGGCCAGCCGCATGTGCTCATTGCGGTCGATGGCGATCACGGAGCCGAACATCACGATCCAGAGGAACATGAAGGAGGCGATTTCGTCCGCGGCCGTGATCGGGGAACCGAGCGCGTAGCGCCAGAACACGCTGGCCAGCACAAGGCCGATCAACCCGACGATGAGGGCCGCCGAGATCGCTTCGATCGGGCGCATGAGGATGCCGAGGCTCGAGCGATGCGATACGCCGGGCTCGTCCACGCCGGCCGCCGAGGTCGGTGCATGCGAGTCAAGGGTGGTGACGTTGGGGGTGAGGGCATCGACCATAGGCTGCTCCCTTCGTGCCGAAGCGCGTTTCGCCGGGACCGCAGCCCGGGTTGGGGGCTGCGGTTCGATTACTGTGTTGGTTGGGCCTGATCCTGGTCGAACGTTTGCCCGAACCCAAGCATCGGGTGCCGATTGATCAGGCCAGCTTACCGGAGGATTCCTCAAGCAGGCTCCACGCCTCTTCACCGAACTTCCCACGCCACTCCTTGTAGAAGCCAGCCTCGGAGAGCCTGTTGCGGAACGGGGCAGGATCAACGTCGTTGAACACCATCCCGGCAGCGGCCAGATCCTTGCGCAGGCTGATGTTCTGCTGCGCGACGTCCTCGCGCTGGGCCAGGCAGGCGTTGTTGAGGATCTTTGCGACCGTCTCCTGCAAGTTCGGCGGCACCTGGCTCCACGCGCGGCGGTTGATCAGGAACCACCAGCCGTCCCACATGTGGTTGGTGACCGAGGCGTACTTCTGCACTTCGTTGAGCTTCGCGGCCGCGATGATCGCGGGAGGGTTCTCCTGGCCGTCGACGACCTTGGTCTGGAGCGCGGTATAGACCTCCGCGAAGTTCATCCCGGTCGGCGCCGCTCCGAGCGCCTTGAACAGGGACAGCCATAGCGCGCTCACGGGCACGCGGATCTTCATGCCGCGCAGGTCGTCCGGCTGCGTGATCGGCTTGGCGCTGTTCGTGATCATCCGGAAGCCGTTGTCCCAGACCTTGTCGAGCACCATGATCCCGCTTTTGGTGACCTGTCCACGGAGGTTTGCGCCGAGCTTTCCATCGAGCGCGCTCCACACGGCCGGGTAGTCCTTGAAGGCGAAGCCGACACCGGAGATCGCCGCTGCCGGGACGAGGGTCGACAGCACGTTCACGCCGGAGTTCAGGAAGCACTCCAGCGCACCGGAGCGAAGCTGGGACAGCATGTCCGAGTCGGCGCCGAGCTGGTTGTTGGGGAACAACTGAAACTCGAACTGTCCGTTCGTCTCGGTCTTCACCTGCTCGGCGGCTTTGCTGAGGTGGACGTTGAGCGGATGGGAAGCCGGTACGTTGGTGCCGATCTTGAAGGTGTATTCGGCGGCGTGGGCGTAGCGGATCGGCAGCGCCGCGGTGATGGCGGTGCCACCGACGAGGGCAGCGAAGCTGCGGCGCGTGATGCTCTTGGACATGGTTTCCTCCTGGTTTTGCCTGTGGGCTTTGGTTATCGGGTCTGATCAGCTTGAGGGTGCGGCCTTGTCGCCGCGGAACATCAGGCCGGCGGCGCGGAAGCCTCCGTCGACGTTCAGGGTGTGGCCGTGGATGTACCGGCTCTCATCGGAGCTGAGGAAGACGGCCGCGTCGGCGATCTCCTCGGGCGTTCCGTAGCGCGTCATGGGGATCAGGTAGTTGTAGGCGGCGCGCGTCGCCTGGTCGTGCGCGAACTTCGCCATCTCGGTCTCGATGGCACCGGGCGCGATGTTGTTGACGTTGATGCCGAACTCGGCAAGCTCCACGGCCATGACCTTGGTCAGGAGCTCGAGGCCCGCCTTCGCTGATCCGTACGCGGCGCGGCCGTGGCCGCCGCGCTGGCCGGAGAGCGAGGCGATGTTGATGATCTTGCCGCTTCGGTGCTTGACCATCTCGCGGGCACAGGCCTGCGCCACGAAAAAGGCACCGGTCAGGTTGATCGAGATCGTCCGGTTCCATTCCTCGGGCGTGATGTCGAGGAATGGAGTGTTCCCGCCGATACCGGCATTGTTCACGAGGATGTCGACCCGCCCGTAACGGTCGACGATGGCCTGAACCATTCCGCGGACCAAGGCCTCGTCGGCGACGTTCACCGCGAGGGCAAGTCCGTCGGAGGCGCCGAGAGCATCCAAGGCCTGCCGTGCGCCCTGCTCGTTGATGTCGGCGATGACCGGTATCGCGCCTTCCGCGACGAAGGCCTTGGCGATGGCAAGGCCGATGCCGCGCGCTCCGCCCGTCACCAGCGCGATCTTTCCCTGTAGTCTCATTTGTCCTCCTCCCGGGCGGTGCCCGTCATTCAAGTTCGTTGCGATGCCCCGTCGCGTACGGCGCAGAAGAAATCGTCCCCGCCGACCTGACCGCCCTTGAGTGCGATCTCCAACCCGTCCCGGGTGGGATCGGTGGAGTGGGCGCGGCACAGGGGGGAGCCTGGTGCCATGGGGGCGACGGCGGTGAGCGCGTCGATCCCCAGCATCGAGGCCGCGTGGCTCGAGGTGTCGCCACCGGAGATGACCGCCCGCCGCAGCTTGGCTTCGCGGACCACCGTGTCGAGGATGCGGCCGAGGCCGGAGCCGATCCGGTCGTTCACGATCTCGGCCGAGACGCCGGCGGTCGCCACCGCCTGCCGTAGGGCGGCCACGGCCGGGTCGTCCGGGCCGGCCGCGGTAAAGACCAACGGGTTGCTGCCTTCCGAGAGCGCACGCAGGGCGTCCCGGGACGCGTGCACGATCTCCTTCTCCCACGCAGGCTCGTCTACGGCCTTGGTGGCGTCGATGCGGATGCCGCTGAAACCGTGGATGATTGAATAGGCGATCTGGCTCGCCGTGACCGGTGAGACCGAGCCCGACACGCAGGCGATGCGGTCAACGCTTCCGACTGGCGACGCGGGCTTCCTATCCGGCAGCAACCCTGAGGCATGCCAATAGGCCGCCAGGGCAGCCTCGAGGCCCTGCGAGCCGACAGTAAAGACCTGTGCGGCACCGCGCTCCCAGACGAGGCGGCCCGCCTCGATCAATGTCTCCTCATCGAGCACATCCAGGGATACGACCCTCGCGCCGGAGGCGAGAGCATCGGCGAGGCGTGCATCGGCTTGCCCGCGCTTCATGGCAACGAAGTCGACGAGACCGACGGGCTTGTCTGTCTGCTTCGCGAGGTGACGGCCGAGGTCGGACTCGTCCATCGGCGTGACCGGGTGCTTGGACATCGTCGGGTGCCGGTCGAGCCGGTATCCCTTGCCCTGCGCCAGCGCGAACAGGTGCCCGAAGCTCTGGAAGCGGCCCATCCCCGGATCGCCTACGACCATCGGGATCCAGCCGTCGAACAATCCGGCCGCAATGTCGATGGCCCGCCCGATCGAGCCGATGTGGGGGGCGGAATCAAAGGTCGAGCAAACCTTGTAGTGCACGACCGGCGTGCCGAGCGAGTGCAGCAGCGTGAAGACTGGCGGCAGGTTCCGGTCCATCCAGTCGGGATCGCGCGAGCGCGCCACGCCGGCAACGCCGATGCCGCGGTAGGTGCCAAACGCCCGCAGGCGCTCCGAGGTCGGCGGAGCGAGGAACAGCACGGTATCCAGTCCGGCGAAGGCGAGCGCCTCCATCGCCGCCGAGGATCCGGTGTAATCGTCGCCGTAGAACGCCACGAGGGGGCCTTCCGGTAAAGGGCGATGCGGGCTCATGCAGCCATCTCCAGGGCACGGCCGAGCTCGGGATGCGTCCGTGCATGCTCCTCGAGCGGGATACCGGCGATCGTCGCATCCCATGCCTCGCGCAGGGCCCTCACGCCGGCCGCGGGGCCGTCCGGATGGGCCATGATGCCGCCGCCGGCCGTCACGATCAGGTCGGTGGAGTTCAGGCCCGCGTAGGTCCCGGGAACCTGCCGCGCCGACTGGCCGGAGGAGAACACCGGCATCACTGTGCACGGTTTGTCGTCGAACATCGGCGTCAGGCAGGCCTGTGCCGATGCGATCACGCTGTCATCGTCCTCGGAGAACTTGTTTTGCAGCCCGTTCACGTGCATGTGGTCCGCGCCGGCCAGCCGCCATAGCTTTTGCCAGGCGACATAGGACCAGCCGAGCAACGGATGTCGCGAGAGATAGCCCCAGCCGTTGCGGTGCGCGTGGATCGGCAATTCCGAGAACCGGCCGAGCTCGATCATGCCGGCAAGCCCGACCGAGTTGAGGCTTGCCATGATGCATGTGCCGCCGAGATCCCGGACAAGGTCGTGGCGGCGGCGCATCTGGTCGATCTCGCCGGTAAGATTGAAGGCATACATCGCCTTCTTGCCGGTCCGGTCCGCATGATCGTTGATGACGCGCATCACGGCTCGCACACGCTCATCGAACGGGCAGTTGGGGCCATCCGATTGCAGTTCGTCGTCCTTGATGAAGTCGATCCCGGCCTCACAGAGATCCTTGACCATGGCAGCCGTTGCCTCGGCGTCGAGACCCACGCTCGGCTTGATGATGGTGCCGATCAGGGGGCGGCCGTGAACGTCCGCCAGCCGGCGTGTGCCCTCGACCCCGAAGCGGGGACCGGCATAGGCTGCGCCGAAAGCGGCCGGCAGGCGGATGTCGAGCAGGCGCAGGCCGCTGACATCCTTCAGCTCGAACAGGTTGCCGGCCACGGTCGCGACAAGGTTCGGCAGGGAAGGGCCGATCGTCGCCAAGGGCCATGACAGGGTGATGAGCGCCCGAGTGATGCGCTCGCCGGACTTCGGCGGGTGTGCCGACGGGAGGGAGCGCTGCGCGACTGGCTCGTCAAGGACGACGAGCCGGGTCACCCGGGCGGCCGACCGCTCCTTGAGTTCGGGCGTTTCACCGGGAACCGTCACGAAGGTACCGCTCGACTGCTCGCCGGCGATGATCTCGGCCGCACGTTCGGGGGCGATCGGGGTCTCGAGGAGGTAGTCGGCTTCGAAGCGATCAATCAGCATGGTCGTTCCTGACGAAAAAGGGGTGAGGTGCGGGACATCGGTCGGGCTTCAGGCCGCGCGGCAACTGAGCCCGCCATCGACCGGGAGGCTGACGCCCGTGATGTAGGCGGCATCGTCCGAGGCCAGGAACAGGGCCGCCTTGGCGATATCCCAGGCCGTGCCCATCTTGCCGGTCGGGCAGGCGGCATCGCGGGCCGCCACCATGGCATCGGCATCAGGGTATTGCCCGGAAATCTGCTGGAAGATCAGTGGCGTGTTCATCAGGCCCGGCATGATCGCGTTCACGCGGATGCCGTCCCTGGCGTATTGCAGGGCCAGTCCCATGGTGAAGTTGTTCACTGCCGCCTTGGCGGCGTAGTAGGCGGTATAGGGATAGCCCGTGTACCGGATCGCGGCGATCGACGAGACGTTGACGATCGCGCCGGATTTCCGCTCCAGCATGTGCGGCAGCACGTGCTTGCAGGTGATGAAGCAGCTCTTGACGTTGAGGTCGAAAGTCCGCTGCCATGCGGCCTCGTCGAGCTCGATCGGGCCGCCCATCGTGGCGTAGCCGACATTGTTGTGGAGCACGTCGATGCGGCCATGCTCATGCACGGCGTTGGAAACGAGATCGGAAACGGCAGCCGAGTCGGTGACGTCACAGGCATAGGCCGAGGCGCGGCCGCCCTTGCGGGTGATGATGCCTGCCGTTTCCTCGGCGGCAGCCTCGTCGATGTCGACGCAGATGACGTGCGCGCCGTTGGAAGCGAACAGGGCGGCCGTAGCCTTGCCGTTGCCCCAGCCGGGCCCGACGGATCCGGCTCCGAAGACAATGGCAACCTTGTCCTTCAACCGTTCCGTCATGGCGTAACTCCCGGTTTGATAAGGTCGATTTTTCTTGATTGGGACTGACCCTAGATGCCGCGCCTGGTCTGCGACATTGCAAATCGACGCAGTATGGTGTGAGATTTCCTGACACCAAGGGATTGCCGAGACCCGTGCCATGCCACTGCCCCGCCTGCCCTTGAATGCCCTTCGCGCCTTTGAGACGACAGTTCGGTTGGGCAGCATGTCGGCCGCAGCAGCCGAACTCGGCGTCACCCATGGTGCCGTCAGCCGGCACATCCGGGAGCTGGAGGCCCAGTTCGGCCTACCGCTCCTGCTTCGGCTGCCGAAATCCGTTGCGCCGACGCCGGCGGGTTCCCAGCTTGCCGTCAACCTGGCACAGGCCTTCGAACTCATGCATCAAGGCGTGGCGCGCCTTGCCCCGGGGCCGCTGACCCTGTCGTGCTCCGCAACCATCGCGATGAACTGGCTCATTCCCCGGCTGCGGACGTTCAAGCGCGACAATCCCACGATCGAGGTCCGCCTCAACATCAACTACGGCGTGGTGGATTTCGTCCGGGAAGAGGTGAGCCTGGCGATCCGCTTAAGCACGTATCACGCACCGGAGGACGTGATCGTCAGGCCGCTGCTGCGCGAGGACGTGGGCCCTATCTGCCACCCCGACTACGCGGATCGGCTGGAACTGCACGAACCAGCAGATCTCACGCGGGCACGCATCCTGGGCACGGCGACGCGCACCGACGCCTGGTCCGAGTGGCTGACCGTGATCGGCCGATCGGACCTGAACCTCCGGGTGCACGAGACGTACGACCACCACTATCTGCTGATCCAAGCTGCCTCATACGGTCTGGGCATTGCGATGGCACCGCGCATCCTAGTGGCAGACCAGATCGAGCGAGGTCATTTGGTTGCTCCTCTTGGGTTCGTCCCGGGACCCCACGAGCTGCATCTTTGGATCGCACCGCATGTCCGCGCGCGTGAGGATGTACGGCACCTCTCAAGATGGATTCAGGATGAGATGGCGCGTCACGCGACCGCTGGGACCGGAGCCACTCTCGATACGGCAGTCGCACAAGGAGTAAGGACAGGTTCGGACGCTTGAACTAAATCGGGAAGCAGGCCAGGTTGATGCCCTGCTATGTTAATGTCGGCTAGTGGCACATCCCGGAAGTAGAGCGTACGTCCGCATTTGAGCGGAAGAACGGACATTCATGAAGGGCAGGGGATCGTCGCCGCCTGACCCACTCCGGACCTACCGCATTCGGTAGTCACACTGGAGCAACGGTCGGTACAAGCTCGCGCGCTCAGAAGCGGGCGCTGAGGCCGAGCACGGGCCCATGCTGGAGCATGTCGAACTCGTAGCGCTGCCGGCCTTCACCCTGGACATAGTCGACGTACAGCGCCCGATAGCCGATCACGCCCGAGAAGGTGATGCCCTGATACGTGCCGAACTCGAACCCGTAGGCGCCGATGGCCTGCCAGGAGAAGTCGCTGCCGACGCCGAACCCGCCTATGTCTCCGCGGAGGAGGAGTTCGTGTCCCGGCGCTACGGTGTAGCGCAGCCGTGCACCGATGACGGGATCGAGCCAGTCGACGGAGCCGGAGCGGGCAAACGCCCGGGAGCCCGCCACCTCAAGATCTCCGACCTGGACCGCGGCTGTGACGTCGAGCGAGAGGTCCGCCTCCTGATGCCAGTAGCGGGCTCCGGCGAGCACATCAAAGGCGACCGGCCCGAAGCGGGTGACCTCATAGGCGGCGCCGACTTCGGCAATGACCATCTCGATGTTGAGGCCGAGGGAGGTACTGAGGGTCCCCGACATCCCAGGGGCAAGCGCACGGCTGCGGACGTCATCACCCTCAAACCCGATCTTGGTCCAGGCCACGTTGCCCAACAGGGCGAACGGGCCGTTGCGGGCTTCGAAGTCGCCCATCAGGGCCACCAGCGTGTCGCTGTTCTCGACGATGTCAATGAAGCTTGCATCCACCTTCACAGAGCGTCCGCGCACCGTCTGTGTGCCGTCGAGCGCGGTGAGCCAGCCATAGGGCGTGAAGCGGTAAGTCCAGGATGGTGGGGTCGGCAGCGCCTCGACGATGGGAAGTGGGGCTGCCGGTACGTCGGCCGCAACTGCCGCACCGCCTGTTCCGGCGAGAATTCCGAACGACAGGATGGCGTGGCGGGGCAAGCACCGCAACCGCATATCCGTCAGCATGGTTTGACCAATCCTTTTCATCCGGACCTCCCCGCGATCCCCTTTCGGGCATCTGAACATACCCGTCTCCAGAATGCCACCACTCACCCGCAACGGCAGGACCGTCATGGGCGTCGACGCCTGCCGATCCTTACTGCGCGGCCGGGAAGACGATCTTCCAATCCCGTTTCATGTCGACGACGAGCCAGTGATCCACCGCCGCAGCATCGAGCGCCTTGTCGAGTTTGCCCATATGCGACTGGCGGTCGTAGGCGTATTCCCGCTCCGCATCGGTGTGATGCACCACGACGCCGAGCCTGCGCTTGCCCGCCTCGGTCGTCCATTGCAGCATCTCAAGGTCACCGTCCGAGTTACCGAAGGCCGCGATGGGCCGGCGGCCGATCCCCTGGTTGATACCGACCGGCTTGCCAGGACCGTCATCGACGAAGTCGACTCGAGGCAAGCGGAAAAGGATCGGTTTTCCGTCGCGGCGCTCGAATTTAGTCACGATGCGGGAGCCGACGACCTGTTCGGGCGGAATGCCGTAGCGCTGCTCGGCAAAGGACCGGATGAACTCGGCTCCCCCGCCAGACGCGATGTAGGTCTTGAACCCGTTGGCGCGCATGTAGGCCAAGACTTCGAGCATAGGCTGATACACGAGCTCGTCATAGCGGCGGCCGAAGCGGGGGTGTCTGGCGGTCGAGAGCCACTCCGTGACCGTTTGCCGGAACTCCTCCGGCGTCATGCCAGCATGGGTCGCAGCGACAATCTCGACGGCTCCCTTCTCGCCGGCTGCCGCGAGGGCCGCCATGTCGCCTTCGAGCACTGCCTTGAAGGGCTGCGTGTCCTTCCATTCCGGATGCTGAGGCTCCAGCGCCTTGACCCGGTCGAGCGCATAGGCGAACTGCACGTACATCGGCTGTTCGATCCACAGCGTGCCGTCATTGTCGAACGTGGCAACCCGCTCCGGTGGCGGAACGAAGTCGGGGGAGCCTTCCCGGGTCACGTCCGTGACGAAGGCGACGATCGCCTGTTTCGTCGGGCCGTCGTTCCACGACGGTAGTGGGTCGGTTTGGGCGACGGCCATCGGGATCCCAGTTGCGACCAGGGCCATGATGCCAAGCCAGGACAGGCGAATTCGCATGTGCGCCTCCCGTTCCAGTAGTCATTCAATGCGCTGACGCGAGTGCTGCGTCAGGAGTCGTCAGACCCGTCCTTGCACCGGTAGCCGATGAAGCATTGCGGATTGTTGGAGCTAGGCACCCACGCCGGCTCAGGGAACTGGTCGACCGTGCATTCCGTCCCGCTCCTGACGAAGCGCGCGTAGGTCGAGGGTCCGGTATCAAGGACGACGGCGCCATCCCTCATGACGAGTTGGCGGTTGGCCGCGCACGTGCGCTGGGACGTCGGTGGCCCGACCTGTGCAGTCGCAGCCGTCGCAACCAAAGTAACAGCAAGTGCTAATAGCAGGGTTCTCATCATCGTTTCCTCCCCGGTTTTCGAAGTGAATACCCCTTCAGCAGTCCGCGCAGATACCCTTCTCGACCTCGCGCTCGATCCGCCTGTTTTGCTGCTCCAACTGCCGGGTGGCCGTCGCGTCGTCCATCGAGAACTCGTTCTTCGGCGATGTCGCTGCGTCCCGCTCCAGCGTCCTTTCAGAGGGGATGATGATTTCGCGAGTGCGCGGAGCAGACTTGGAATCCTGATTCTGAGCTTGTCCTGGCATGATGGTCGCCAGACACGAGAGGGCGGCGAGAATAATGACACGTTGCATGGTCAATCCTCCTGCTTGCGAATGGCCCATCCTGTCGCAGGCGAACGGCACGGGAGCGTCGAGCCGAACCAGCCCCCAACAGATCTTCCTCCGCTCGGGTCGTAGTGCGGGGAGGACCATGTGGAGCACAGTCCTCCCCGGTCAGGTCAGTTTCCGGTGGGCATCGGTATGTTGACGCCTTCCTTCGCGAGCACCTCACGCACCGTCTGGAGCCGCTCGTAATCCGAGAGCGTGATCGGGCCGGTGTAGCCGTAGCTCTGCACCTTCCGCGGCGGATACTCGACGTAGGTCTTCATCACCTTCTTGAGTTCCTCCTCCATGACCACGCCCATCCAGGTGCGTTCGGTGAAGTTGTTCATGAAGATGTCGTAGCGCTCCTGCGGATCCTGCCAGAGGTCGAAGACCTGCGGGACCGTGGCGACGTACTTGCTCGCTCCTTTCCAACCGAGGTTGGTGTCGACCGCGAGGCCGCCGGTGGAGGCGCCGTCGTCGCCGCGCAGATTGAACAGGAACTTGTAGTTGTTGGTGCGGATCGCGCCGGGCGACAGCTCATTCTCCGTGAAATAGAACCACGACTTCCGGTCGGACTTGCCGGTCCCGAACAGCACCGGGGACATATCATGGCTGTCGAAGATGATCGGCTGGTTCTCTCGATCCCTCTCGGGCAGTTTCGTGCCTGCGACGGACGCGAACGTCGCCATCAGGTCGAGGCCGCCGAGGAGGTCGTGGTTCTTGGCGTTGGGCGCAATCTTGCCAGGCCACCACGCCATTGCCGGCACGCGGTTGCCGCCCTCGCGCAAGGTGCCCTTGGTGCCGCGTAATGGAGTGTAGCCGGCATCGGGATACACGTCCTGCCACGCCCCGTTATCCGTGGTGTAGAAGACGAGCGTGTTGTTGCCGCCGACCTGCCGGATCTTGTCCATGATACGCCCGATACGCGCGTCAAGCTCGACGACCGAATCGGCGTACTTGCTCTTGGACAGCGACTTGTGGACGTATTCCGGAGCCGGCATGTTGGGCTGGTGCACCTTCATGAAGTTGATGCTCATGAAGAACGGCTCGCGCGCCTGCGCCGCACGGTCGAGATAGTTGATCGAAGCCTTCTCGACGTACTCGTCGAAGAACGGGATCCCGATGACGCCCTTGTCGGGCGTGTTGACGTACTGGCCGTTGACCTTGAATTCCTCCCGTACCGGCTGACCGGCATTGCCCGACAACGCTCCCTTGGTCACCCGCTGGAACATCTCCCGCAGCTCCGTAGGCATGTCAGGGAACCAGGTGGGATCGGCATAGGTGTAGGCATTGAGGTGATAGAGGCCGGCATATTTCATCTCATCATAGCCCTGGGCGTTGGGCAGCGCGTAATCGGCCTCGCCCAGGTGCCACTTGCCGGTGAAGAAGGTCCGGTACCCTGCCTGCTTGAGCACCGAGCCCAGAGTCCACTCGGCCGCCGGCAGGCCGCCGCCCTGGCCTTGGAAGGCCACGGTTGTCATGCCGCTGCGGTTCGGGATCCGCCCGGTCTGCATCGCCGCCCTGCCTGGGGTGCAACTCGGCTGGGCATAGAAAGAGAAGAAGGTCATGCCTTCGTTGGCGAGGCGGTCGATGTTGGGCGTCGGCATGCCGCGTCCCTGGCCGCCGCCATACGGGCCGAGGTCGCCGTAGCCCGTGTCGTCCGAGACGATCAGCACGATGTTGGGTTTCTGCTGCGGAGCTTGCGCGAACGTCGGGACGGCCATCGACGCGCTGATCAGGGCTGTGGCCCCGAACAGGGCGGTTTTGGCGCGCATGCGCCGGACGCGGAATCTACTGTCGGTGTTCTGTGGGGACGCACGATCTCTGGTCATGAGGAACTCCTCTCCCTGATGATGCAGCGGAAGCCGACATGGCTGGTCGAGGTGTCGACCGGCTGCGGGTGGCGCGCTGCCGGTCGGTAGCGGCGGCAGTAATTGGGCGCGCACAGGTGCGAGCCGCCCTTCAGGACCCGGCGCGGTATCCGCGTTTCCGGCTGGCACGGGTCATAGCTCTGGTCCTCGCGGCCGCCGCGCGGGTTCTCGGGGATGCAGCAGGCTTTCGGTGCATCGGCAGGGTGCTTCGGCACGTAGAAGTCGGTGGTCCATTCCCAGACGTTGCCGATCATGTCGTAGAGGCCGTAGCCGTTCTGCGGGAAGGCGGTGACGGGCGAGGTGCGCTCGAAGCCGTCCTGCGCCAGGTTCTGGAACGGGAAGGCGCCCTGCCAGGTGTTCGCCATCTGGCGCCCCTCCGGCGCAAGCTCGTCACCCCAGGCGAACTCGGCCCCGTCGAGGCCGCCGCGGGCCGCAACCTCCCACTCGGCCTCGGTCGGCAGGTCCTTGCCGGCCCAATGGGCGTACGCCAGCGCATCGGCGAAGGTCACGTGCACGACGGGGTGGTTGTCGAGTCCGTGGATATTGCTCTTCGGGCCGTGGGGATGGCGCCAGTCGGCGCCCTTGAGCAGGACCCACCACTGACCCCAGTTCCGGAGATCGACCGGATGATCCGGTGGCGTGAAGACGAGCGAACCCGCATACAGCATGTGGGGCAGGGCGCCGGGATAGTCCTTGGGATCGGGCCGCCGTTCGGCGAAGGTGACATGTCCGGTGGCACGGACGAAGTCGCGGAACTGGCGGTTGGTGACCGGCGTCCGGTCGATCCGGAACCCGTCGACGGTGACCCGGTGGACGGGTGCTTCCTCGGGATAGTGACGATCCGAGCCCAAGCGGAACGTGCCGCCGGGGACGAAGATCATGTCGGCGTACGAAGGGTTCGCGAACCCGTGGGCGTGATCATGCTGGAGTGTGGCCGGCGACATGGGCGTTGCTCCCGTCTGGGCAAGCCGCAGTATCGCCCAGCGCCTGGTCATCGGGCTATCAGGGTCCATCCTGAAATCGTTGGAGGCAGACCCTGATTTGTGCCTGCCGCCGGCCATGGGGCCAGAACCCCGCCTGAATGGAGCCGGGCTGGCCAATCCGCGGGTTCGTGCCGAAGTCGGGTCGACAGCGACCCGTTTCAGGGTTTAACCTGCATTACTGGACGAGGGCCCCGTCGCGACCCCGGCCCCGTTGCGTTGCCGTTGCGGCCGGAGACCGCCGTCATGAGCAATGGCACCGTCCCGGTGATTGCGCGATCCTTCTCGGGCATGCCGCTCCGGCTGCGGGGCCGCGTCGCCCTGACCTTCATGATGATAACCGTCGCGGCGTGCCTCGTGGCCGCGGCCCTGTTGCTCTCCCGCGCGGCCGAGGAGCGGCACGCGATCGAGCACCGTGCTCAGGAGGCTGCCAAGGCGCTCTCCTTCGGGTTCGATCAGGAGGTCGCCGCAGTCAATTACCTCCTCAAGGGACTGTCCAAGTCCCCGGCGCTCCTCTCGGGCGATACCAAGGCCTTCTATGACCAGCTCAAGGCCACCCCCGTTCCGGAAGGCTCCTGGTTGGTCCTGAACGACCTCGAGCGGCAGGTCGCCAACACCTTGCGCCCGTTCGGATCACCGTTGCCACGGCACGTCGACTTCCCGAACCACCAGGAGCAGCTCGACCGGATCCGGGATCGCAGGTGGTCGGTGTCCGGCCGGATGCTGGCTCCGTTGAAGGGCCGCATCATCGTGGCGCTCAGCCTCCGGCTCGACAAACCGGACGGCCGTATGAATGGACATCTGTCGATCACTCTGACGGAGGCGCGACTGGGTGCGATCCTCGATGACCAGACACTTCCGGCCGGCTGGATGAAGGGACTCTACGACCGCAAGTTCCAGCCGATCGTCGCCGACAGGGATAGTCACAAAGGCTCCGACCTCCCGGTTCCCGCCGCCCTGGCCATCCGCCTCGCCGATGCGGATCCGAACAGCACGATCACGGGAACCGTCGAGGCCGTCGATGACCGTGGGATCCCGGTCGTCGTCACCTTCCGGCGTTCGGGTACAACGAACTGGACCAGTGTGGTCACGGTGCCGCAGGCCGAGCTCAATGCACCCGTCACGGCTGCCCTGTGGCGGATGGCCGGACCGGCGGCTCTTCTCCTGGCCGCCGGAGGGGTTGCCGCGTGGTTCACGGCCCGTCAGGTCGAGGAGCCGCTCCGGACGCTGTCCGATCAGGTCACCGGCGCGAGGAAGCAGGTCAACGAATTGTCAGGCCAGTTGCTCGCGCTCCAGGAGGAGGAGCGGCAACGCATCGCCCGCGAGCTGCACGACTCGACGGCGCAGCACCTCGTGGCCGCGAGCCTCGGGCTGTCAGGCCTCGGGGCGCAAGTCCTTCCGCCGGGCCGCAAGGCCCTGGCGGAGATCGAGGGCCTGCTCACCGAGGCGCTTCGGGAACTGCGCATCTTCACCTATCTGCTGCATCCGCCGAACCTGGCGAAGGACGGCCTCCAGGCCACGCTGCGGGATTTTGCGGAAGGCTTCGCCGGGCGGACGGGGCTCGTCGCGCGGATCCGGATTCCCGAAGAGGTCGATAACCTGCCGCCGGCCCTCCAGCGCGCGATCCTGCGGGTGGTGCAGGAGGCCTTAACCAACGTGCACCGGCACGCCGATGCCTCGCATGTGTCGGTCAAGGCTCGGATCATGCCCGGACGGCTGGTGGTCCACATCCGCGACAACGGGCATGGGATGACAGGACGTGCCCGGCCAGACGGACCAATCCGGCTCGGCGTCGGCGTCGCGGGCATGCGGGCCCGCCTGGAGCACTTCGGCGGCGACCTGCGCATTCGGACGGGCCGGAGCGGCACCGCCATCGTCGCAATGGTCCCGGTGCCCGGTGCCGACCGGGCACCGGGACCTGCCGGGCGCCTGCGGATGCCGTGGCCATCGGGCCGAGCCAAGGCAGACGGCAAGGCCCTCTCCTGAAGATTCAGGGTCTGCCTCCTCCAGTTTCAGGGTTTTACGCGGGTGGGGCAGACTGCGGAAAGGTGTATCCTGTCTTGGGACTCGGGCTAACCGGACCAGCCACAGGCACCGGGTCGCCGGAGGAAGTCTTGCCATGACGCGCATCCTGATCGCCGACGATCACGACGTGGTTCGTTCCGGCGTTCGGACGATCCTGGAAGGGCACGAAGGCTGGGAGGTGGTCGGTGAGGCGAGGGACGGGAAGGAGGCCATTGATCGGGCCCTGGCCACTCGGCCCGATGTCGTGGTCCTCGACTATGCACTGCCGCTGGTGAACGGGGTGGAGGCGGCTCGGCAGATCAGGACCCGCGTTCCTAGTGTCGAGATTCTCATATTCACCATGCACGATACAGACAGCCTAGTGCGCGATGTCCTTGAGGCGGGCGCACGAGGCTTCCTGCTCAAGTCCGACGCCAAGCAGTTCCTGATCTCGGCGGTAGAGAGCTTGGCGGCCCACAGGCCCTTCTTCACCGGCAAAGTGTCCGAGGCCCTGCTTGAGTCCTACCTGTCGAAGGGGTCTGTGGACGACGCAGCGCTCAGCTCCCGCGAGAAGGCCGTCGTGCAATTGATTGCCGAAGGCAAGACCAACAAGCAGATCGCCGACATCCTCAGTATCAGCACCAAGACCGTCGAGACCCATCGCGCCCTGGCACTGCGCAAGCTCAATCTCGACACGACCGCGGCGCTGATCCGCTACGCGATCCGGAATGGACTTGTGGAGGCATAAGTATGGGAGAGGAGATCCCCGAGCATCACCTTCGGCGTCGCCGCTCAGGGACGAACGATCGGCGGAGTCTTTGGATCCGGCCAAGCATCTGGCGGCGGAGGTCGGGACCGCTTGTCAGAGCACACTATCCTTAAGTGGGCACTCGCTTAGCCGATTTGGGCAGTATGACTGGATGGGGTTTGTTGCATCGCGTTCAATTCAACTGACGGGGAGAACGACGTGAATAGGAACGCAATCGCACTGTCATTGAGCCTTCTGTTAGGCCCAGCCCTCGCGCAAGGAGCAATCGCTCAGGGCACAGCGCCGGCCATCACTGAGGCGGAGGCGCACGCCATCGGCGTCGATGCCTACATCTACTTCTACCCGCTGATCTCGATGGACATCACGCGCAAGCAATCCACGAACATCGAACCCGGGAAAGAGTTCGCCAAAGGCCCGATGAACACGTTCGTGAATGTCCCGTCGTTTCCCCCTGCCGATCTGAAGATCGTTGTGCGGGTCAACTTCGATACGCTCTATTCCGTCGCGTGGCTCGATCTGACCAAGGAGCCGCTGGTCGTCTCCGCGCCGGACACCAGCGGACGCTACTACCTCCTGCCAATGCTCGACATGTGGACGGATGTGTTTGCATCTCCCGGATGGCGCACGACCGGAACCCATGCGGGCAATTTTCTGATCACGCCGCCCGGTTGGAGCGGGACCATCCCCGCTGAGATGACGCGCATCAGCGCGCCAACCCCTTATGTCTGGGTGATTGGCCGCACGAAGACGGATGGGCCGCCGGACTATGACGCGGTTCACAAGATCCAGGCCGGCTACAAGGTCACGATGCTGTCCGACTGGGGCAAGACGCCGAGGCCGGTCGAGGTGAAGATCGATCCGAGCATCGACATGAAGACAGCACCGAAGGTTCAGGCCGACAGCATGTCGGCGGGCCAATACTTCGCCTACGCGGCCGAGTTGCTGAAGCTTCATCCACCGCATCTCACCGATGAGCCGATCCTCGCGCAGATGAAGCGCATCGGCATCGTGCCGGGCCAGAGCTTCGATATCGAGAAGGTCCCGCCGGCCGTGAAGAAGGGCCTCGAAGGTGCGCCGGAAGCCGGGCAGAAACTCATGGAGTGGAAGCTCCCGACGCTCGCGCGTGTCGCGAACCATTGGTCGATGAACACTGATACGATGGGCGTCTATGGGAACTACTATCTCAAGCGCGCCATCGTTACGCAGCAGGGCCTCGGTGCGAACCTGCCCGAGGATGCGGTCTACCCGCTCAATCTCGGTGACGAAGCCGGCAGGCCGCTCGATGGCGCCAACAAATACACGTTGCACTTCGAGAAGGGCGCGACGCCGCCAGTGAACGCCTTCTGGTCGGTCACGCTCTATGATCCGGACGGTTTCCAGGTGGCAAACAGCCTCGACCGCTTTGCGGTCAGCAGTTGGATGCCATTCAAGTACAATCCGGACGGATCGCTCGATCTTTATTTCCAGAACGAGAGCCCAGGCAAGGACAAGGAGGCCAACTGGCTGCCGTCGCCGAAAGGCGGTTTCAACTTGACGATGCGGCTCTATAGCCCTAAGTCCGAGGTTCTCGCTGGCAGATGGAACCCGCCGCCGGTGACCAAAGTGCAGGGGCTTCCAACCCTGGTTGCGCAATGAGTCTTCAAGCAGAGCGCCGGCGCGTTCTCGGCGTCGGCGCTTCGACTGACTGACTCCATCACAGTTGCGAATGTCCGCTCCTGGCACTTCTCGGACATTGCGCATGGGTCAGCTTAAGGGCGTAAAGCAGACGTCCAAAAGGGCGGGGACTTTTCTCCCTTTTGACCCAGAAATCATTCAACGACGATCAAAGGTATCAGGAGATGTCATTTCTGCATGACATCTCCTTGTCGTCTCACCATCGTCGATGGCCTACAGCGGAGCGCGTGTATATGGGATTAAAAAGCCCCCGGTCGACCCGGGGGCTTGAAGCGTGCGGATTGTGGCGTTCGGTCAGGTCTGAAATGATCCCTCCAGCCAAGCGCGGATCGCCGCGCTCTCGTAGCAGCTGGCATGGATCTTGCCGGGATCGAAGCATGGTGCGATGCCGGCCTTGTGCAGCGACGGCTTCAGCGTCCGCATCGCCCAGCCATGCTCGCGCGCCACAGCACTCAGCGAGACGTAGCGCGCGGCGAACGCTTCGACGTCGGATTTCAGCACCACGGTCTGGGTGTTCCGCTTAACCGGATTGATCGCCTGCATGGTGCGCAGGTGCCCTCCGGCGGTCAGGGCCTTCACCACCCGGGTGGTGGTGCCCAGCGCCTTCTCAGCCTCGCGCAGGGATAGGCCGCCGTGGTCGGGCCGGCGCAGGAGGCGCTTGATCTCGTCGGGATCGACGCGCAGGGACAGATATCCCGGCACCTGCGGATCCCGCCCGACCCGGGCCAGCCCGCCCTCTAGGATCAGCCCGACGATTTCCATCGCCGAGCAGTTCGCCCGTTTTGCTGCCTGCGGAACCGACACGAGATCGGCGCCGGCTCCGTCGGTCGCGTGCGCCATGAGCCGACCGAGGAAGGCGTCGAGATCCTGGCGCGCGAAGGCATGGTCCTTGATCGTTCCGGTCCCGCCGAGGATGAAGGGGCGGATGAACCCGGCCTCGAACAGCAGTCGCTCATGCGGCCGCGGCGCGTTCAGGTAAGCGCCCGCCTGTTGCAGCGGCAAGGAGCCCGCGACGTGCTCCAGGAACGGGCGGGCCTTCTCGGCGTCGAACAGTACCCGCTCGTCGCTGAGTTCCGCGTCGAGGTCAGCGATGCGGCCCGTCGCATGCAGCAGCTTCCGGAGGCGCTTGGGATGAACCCCGTATTCGGTCGCGGCGGAATGCACCGAGTGAACCCGGCGCGTGACCTCCTGCCCGAGGACGAGTTCGCCTGGGCCGACCGGCATGGTCTCGGCCACGTGGTTCCGGACGATGTCGCGCACAGGATCGAGGGCCCTGAGGCCCGATGTCGTCAGATGGATCGGCTGACCGTTCACAACGATCCGGCAGACATAGATAAGGTCTTCGGTCACTGAGACCGTGGCACCCGAAAAGATGACAAGTCCGGATCGCTCCAGAGGTTTTATGATGTCGAGTTCCTCCGGTCCTCAAACTGTCGCCTGCTATGCCGGGTGACCCTCGCAGGTGGTGCCCTCTGTCGGCTTGCAAAAGATGAGGCTATCCTTCCGCCGGAGTGGGTTGGCAAGGTTGCTCACGTGCGGGTACTGGTCACAGGCGGCGCGATGGAGTTGAAGGCCTTGGCTGAGCGCCAACCCCGCTGGGCATCCTATGGCGGCGATCCGCTGATAAGCATGAGTCGGTGAGATGAAACTTCTTCTGGTGGGCTCAACGGGCCTCGTAGGCCGACACGTGCTCGACCTCGCGCTTGCTGACGAACGTATCGATGCCGTGATCGCTCCGGTCCGCCATGATGTGACCAGCCACTCGAAGCTCCTCGCGCCGATAGTCGATTTCGAGCATCTGCCGAACGACGAAGATTGGTGGCGGGTCGACGGTGTAATCTGCACGTTGGGAACTACGATGCGAGCTGCTGGATCGCAGGAGGCATTTCGCAGGGTCGATCATGACTACGTGCTCGCCTTTGCCAGGATCGCTCGGCAGCACGGTGCTTCAACCTTCGCCCTGAACTCCGCAATGGGTGCGAACCCGTCTTCACGCTTCTTCTATAACAGGGTGAAGGGTGAGTTGGAGCGCGATCTCGCGACTCTCGACTTTCAGTCCCTGACGTTTGTGCGGCCGGGGCTAATTGGCGGCAAGCGAGACGAAACGCGCACAGCCGAAAGGATAGCCGCGATCGTCTTGGGTGCTCTTCATCCAATCCTTCCGCGACACTTACGCATCAACCCTTCCGAGCGGATTGCTCAGGCTCTGATCGACGCAGCCATTGCGGCGCGTCCAGGAGCACACATCGTGGGCTCTGCCGAACTGACGTGAGGCCCATCACCTTGAGCACGGTTGAGATAGGAAGGTCTATTATGACACTCTTGGACCAATGAGTTGGTCAGCTTCCGTTGGTAAAAGCCGACGTTCATTCAGAGTTCGGAACGTGAAAGTTTGACCCCAAGCGGACTCTAGGCTGCCAGATGGTGTAGCCCATCTTTAGAGATGCAGAATTTCACCGGCCAAGTGAACACGATCTTGAAATTTTTGCTCATCGTGCTCGTCTACATGATCCTCCGCCTGCTCGAGGTCGACGGAGCAGCGAGGAAGATCAAGTCTCATTCATCGCGACCCTGCTCGCCATGGTCCAGTTCGAGAGCTGGCAGGCTGTCCAGGCTGTTCTCGCCTACCTGAACGAGATCGAGTTCGTCTTCGGGAGCTACAACGACCGCCGCCTCTCGGGCAGTGTCCTGGCCATGTCACCCTTCATCGTCCTGTTCTCAATGTTCCTTTGAACATTCCTGCGAGGCCTGCCAGGAACCGTCATGGGTGCTCCGACTGCGGTCACCCTCCTCACGCTCTGTGCCATGGGAACGTCGAGCCGCTAGCTAGCGCTTCTGCTCGGACGGCCGGACCAGCCGGGTTCTGTCGCGGACCGTTATCGCCGCGATCGGCTCAGTCCCGATAGCTCGAAAGCCTCACCTCAATCCGCTCCGGCGTCGCGAGGAGCAAGTTCCCGCCGCTGACCGCAAGGGTGTGGACGAGAAACGACACGCAGCCGTCCTCCACTGGTCCCATGACGGGCGAGGGGGCGGACACGATCCGGATGCCGCCGCACTGTCCGATCCAGTCGGTATGCCGGTGGCCGTGGAATACGACCAAGCGCCCGGCCAGTAGCCGGAGCTGCCGCACGAACCAAGACCCATTGACGAGTGCCGTCCCGATGCGCTCGGAAAACGCCTGCGTCGGAGTGGGATACTCCACGAGATGGTGATGGAGCGCGACGATCCAGCCGGCGCGCGGGAACTGCCTCACGGCAGCCATGAGGCCCCGCACTTGCAGGGCAGATATCATGCCCAGTGCGTTCGTAAAGGAGAAATGCGCTTCGGCATTCGAATTGAGGAGCACGACGCCAAGGCCGTCGTCCGTCGCCGGCGGGACGATCATTGGGAAAGCTTCGTCCCAGATCCGGGCCAGTCGTAGCGATTGGCGCAGCCCTCCCGTATCGGCAAAGGCTTCGATACCGTCGCGGTAGGGAGCCAGTCTTTCCGTGAGAGTGGGGCCGAAGCCTCCCGTGTTCGAGTCGAAGCAAAGAACCTTGTCGCCGTGCAAGGCCTCGATGGCGGAGAGGGTGCGCAGTTGACGAAGGCGCTTGCCGGGACTCGTCGGCAGCTCGAGCCGGGCCGGATTGGCGCGGTCGACGACGTTCACGTCATGGTTGCCGGGAAGGACCAACATGCGTTCGGCCAGACATGGGTGTGCCGCGGCGGCATCAAGGAATTCGGCCCACTCCGCCGAGCGGCCGGCATCCGTCATGTCGCCGGTGACAAGGACGAGGTCCAACGGCTGCTCCAGGTGGAGAGCCTTGAGCCGATCGAGGACGTCGTGCAGGCTCCCGTTGCCCTGAGGTCCGGTTCGGCCGCTCTCGATCCGGAAGCCGTAACGCTCCCCGACGGCATGGAGATCGGAAAGGTGTGCGACGCGCCAAGTCCGGGAATCGGATGGCATATCGGCAAAGGTCATGAGATCGGCCGGCCGCCCCAGGGCGCCATCCGCGAAGGCCCACACGAGGGCAGCGCCCATGACGTAGCATCCGATGATGACGACGGCATTCGCGAGTGCAGGGAGCATCAGTCCTTGCGGCGCCAGGATGTCTCCTGCCTCACCGATCCATCGCGTGGCGGGCCATGCGAGCCGGACCAACCAGAATGACAGGGCGCTCACCAGGATGCCGCCACCGGCGGCGGCCGCGGCGTAGAGGTGCGCCCGCCGTCGTGGCCCGGCGCCCGGGATCAGCCGCCCGGCCAGGTGCCTGAGCCCCTCCCGGAACAGGGCATAGACCGGCTGCACGGCCATCGCATTCAGGGACCAGAAGCCTTGCTCCGCCCCACGCAGCAGTGGCCTGCCGCCGACCCAGGCGAGGGCGATCAGGCCGATCGTGATCAGAAGCGACGAGATCCCTGCGAACCCTGCCGTGAACTTCTCCGATATCCTGGCGCCCCATCCCAGCAGAACGAGAGGTGCAAGTCCCAGCAGGACGGCAGGAAGACCGATGAGCATGCCCCAGGCCACAACGATTTTTGGAAGGCTGATCTCCGTCAGCAGGCGTCCGCCGATGGCAAGGAGGGATCGGCTTTTGGTGCTGGCGATATCATCCTCGGCATCCCCATGGCGAGGATCGATCAGCGGGGAGAGCCTGGGATGCGGCCCGGATGTCGGGTCGGATCCATGGTGGTCCTCAGTCGCTTTACGGGATCCGATGATCATGACGATTGCTCACGTCGGATGTTGCTGCCGAGGCCTGCCGACCTGCGAGCGTCGACGCGGAGGGCCAGGAGGCATCAGTGGAGGACCTGCGGCAGGGCGGCCCGAATGCGCTGCGGGAAATCCGGTGCGCCATCGGCCGCCTGCGCAGCCTCGTTGATGAGCGAGCGCTGCCGCAGTTCCTCGAACGGCAACGTCGAGTTCACTCGGCCGGAATGGTAGAGGTAGCCATCGAACAGCCCGTTGAGGAGGTGCCGGATATCGAACCGGCCCTGCCGCCCCGCGGCGTTGGCGTAGCGAATGATGTTGAGCGTGCAGTTGTTGCTCAGCAGATGGTACCATTCCGGGTGATCGGCCAGCCCGTTGATGCGCTCCAGGTAGACCAGCAGGAGCCGACGCGCATCCTCGGCCGAGGTATTGAGACGGTACAGATACACGGTCTCGCGGCGGTGATTGGCGCGTACCCCGACCAGGTCACGCTCGTTGCCCACCACGTAGATCAGCTCAAACTGCTTGAACATCGAGGCGAGGGGATCGAAGCCCTCGCCGACCTCCGGCCGCGTCTCGATGGAGATGCTCAGTGGCGGCGCGTTGTCGAAGATGAAGCTCAGAAAGGTATGCCCGACCAATCCCTCGCTCCAGTACGATACATAGGCATCAAGGCCTGTCAGGTGGGACAGCAGGATCTCGCGCTCCTCGTAGCGCACCGTGAAGTCATTCCGGCTGCGGTAATCGAAGTCGCGCACGCCTGTGAGGCGCACGCGGTCACCGTCGATGAAGGCTCGCGGCATGACTGCGGCTTCCGGTCGCCAAGGACGATCATGTGAGGGAGGAATGGCGATCCACCACACAACAACACCGAGGAACAGCGCGATCACGACTGCGGGCATGTGCCGTATGTGCGACAGCCAGACGCCCCAGATGGCAAAGGCCACGAAAGCGGTCGCCAGGGCCGTGCGGAGCCCGGCCCATGGCAGGTTCGAGTAGTGGATGGCCAGCGCGCCCCACGCGATGAGCACCGTCCAGAAAAGGAAGCGCAGTCCCGCCATCAAGACGCGGCGCAACGCGGCCAGAAATGCTCGGTCGGATCTCGGCAGGGGTTCCATGCTGTTACCTTCCGCTAATCCTCGGATTAGCCCAGGATGCGCTATCCGAGACGAGCCGTCACTTGGCCAGCGCATTCTTGTGGATCCTGCCGTCCTTCATGATGATGAGGAAGTTCCGGTCCGGATCCGCGACGAGGTCGAGGTTCTCCAGCGGGTTGCCGTCGACCAGCAGAAGGTCCGCCAACGCTCCCTGTTCGACGATGCCGAGCTTGCCGGGATAGGGATTGCGCAGTCCGGACAGTTGCAGCAATTCGGCATTCGTCGACGTCGCCATGACCAACGTCTCGGCCGGCGTGTACCAGCGGGTGAGGGCGGCGAGCATGGCGCCCTGCCGCTTCGCCAGAGCCTCGGAGAACAGGATGTCCGTGCCGAACGCAGTCCTGATTCCGTATTTCTTCGCCAGGGCATAGACCACGTCGGTTCCGGTGACCACCTGTCCCATCTTGGCCTGTTCCGCCGGCCCGAGCCCGCTGGCAGCCGACATGTCGAGGAAGGGCTGCGTGCTCAGCCAGACTCCCTTCTCGGCCATCAGCCGGGCCGTGGCGTCATCTATCAGATGAGCGTGCTCGATGCACTTCACGCCGGCCGCGATCGAGCGCTGGATGGATGCAGGCGTGTAGGCATGGGTGCAGACGTAGGTGCCCCAGTTCTCGGCCGCCTCGACGGCGGCGCGCAACTCGACCTCGGTGAAGGTCGAGACATCGAGCGGGGAGAACGGAGAGGCCACGCCGCCCCCTGCCGTGAGCTTGATCTGCGATGCGCCCTGCATGAGCTGCTCGCGCGCCCGCAGGCGCACCTCGTCAGGGCTGTCGGCGATCATGCTTCCGCCAAGCTGCTCGACGCGCGTGAGCATGCCGCCGATGGTCCTCGGCAGATCGGAGAGCTGGCGAAAGTCGCCGTGGCCGCTGGTGATCGTGATGACGGCGCCGGACGGATAGATGCGCGGTCCCGGGAGGAGCCCTTGGTCGATGGCGCGCTTGAGGCTGAAGGACGGTCCGCCCATGTCCCGGATGGTGGTGAACCCGCGCATCAGCGTGGCCGTGGCCTCAACTCCTGCTAGGAGGGTGGAATAGCCGATGTCGCTGGACAGAAGCGCTGCGGGAGTCGGCCGCACCATCATCGCATGCCAATGCATATCGATTAGGCCGGGCATCAACACACGGCCACCCCCGGAGAGAACCCGGACATCGGTTTCCGCCGCAACGTTGATCGGATCGGCCGAGATGCGCTCGACGATATGTCCCCTCACTAGGACATGGGAAGGAGCCGACAACGTTGGGGTCCGGCCATCGAAGATCCTGACATTTTCGAAGAGCGTTGCGGTGTTGCCGGATTGGGAAGTCGGCTGGGGCTGCGCCACCGCTGTCGCAAACCATCCGATGGTCAGGATGCCAGCCATCATGAGCAACCGGGCGGAGGTGTGCTTCAAGTCCTTGGCAGTAGTCTTTCCCGACATTGCGATCCATCCTTACTGTTGGACTCTCCTGCGGTTCGGGGGGCATGCTCCCGAACCGTTCGTGACTTCTGCGGGCCGTTTCGTGCGGGGTTCATGGCTTGCCGCAGCCACGCCGCCGTTGACCCGGCAGGCTTCATCCCGGAAAGGCGGCTCTTTCGAACCTGCGGGCCAGGAGGCGGGCCAGGAACCCCAATCCGGCACAGGCTGTCGCTCCGATAAATTCCGTGCGGATAGAGATCGGAAGCGTCACAAGACCGGCGAACGCCAGGGTCGCGAGGGCGGCCATCAGGGCAGCAACGCCAAGCAGAATCCAGCCTAGCCCATGGAGAATGGAGGCCGAGATGCTGGGACCGAACCGCATGGCATTCTCCTCGTGTCCGGCTGCCCGCGGCATGGCCCCGACGATGATCCGAGGCGGGAACCTCGAACCCGTCCCGGACGCCTGCGCGAACACCGAGGTGGCGCTCTTGCATTCGATCCGCTCACAGGACAGTTTTGAAGCTTCACCCCAGACGGCTGATCTGGCTATTGGGGAAAACCCTGAGCAGAGGCGGGGGAACACCGGAGGCGGCAGAGCGCGAACACCGGAACCGGGCCAATGCCCACTCGTCGACGGGGCGGTCAGAACCGCCAGATCAGCGGCACGAGGAAGACCGACACGACGAAGAACCACATGAGCAGAGGCAATCCCAACTTCCAGTAATCGCCGAAGGCATAGCCTCCCGGTCCCATGACCATCAGGTTCGTCGGCGTCGCGATGGGGGTTAGAAAAGCGCCTGCGGCCGCCACCGCGGTGCTCATGAGGACAGGGCGCGGCGAGATGCCCATACTCGCCGCTGCCGCCATCCCGATGGGGATTACGATCAGCGCGGTGGCGGTATTGCTGATCAACTGGCCGAGGACCGCGGTGAGCATGAAAAGGCCGGCAAGGAGGGCAATGGGGCCGGCGTCGCCAATGAGGCGGACCAAACCTTCGGCCATGAGTTGGGCAGCCCCGGTCTCCCCCATCGCGGTCGACAGCGGCATCAGGGCGCCGACGAGTATCACGGTCGTCCAGTCGATGGCGCGATAGGATTGCTCGACGGTGAGGATCCGCGACAGGACGATGGCACCGGCGGCGAAAAGCCCAGCGACGGCGGGCGGCACGAGGCCCGTTGAGAGCAGGATGACCATGCCGGCCAGAACGGCAATGGCTTGGTAGGCTCCCGGCCCAAGGGGCACCGCCTGCCGCCGCACCAGCTCGGGCGAGTTTACCACCAGCACATCCGGATCGTTGAGATGGAGATCGAGGGCCTTCCAGGTTCCCTGGAGCAGCAGGGTGTCGCCTGTGCGCAACGCGATGCTGCCACGGCCGGACTCCGGTGTTCCGACGTCGGTCTCGGATCCGGACCGCTGGATTGCCAGGACGATGAGGTCGCCGCTGTCGGTGACCATACCGGGAAACATCGTCTGCCCGATGAGCCCCGATCGCGGCGGAATCACGACCTCGGCCAGACCGGAACGACGGTTGAACAGGGTTTCCTCGCCTTGGTCCGATGCCGTGTCCTCGCGGAACGAGAGATGCATCCGCTTCGCGAGCGTGGCGGCCGCTTCCGCAGTCCCGCGCACGAGCATGTGGTCGCCGTCCCCTACGGGCCGGCGCAGTGGGGCGGCACTCTCGCCGTCCTGCATGGCAACGAGTTGCAGGCCCGGAAACGCCGAGAGTTCCACCTGCGACGGAGAAAGGCCGACAAGGGGCGAACTCGCGCGCACGCGCAGTTGGAAGACGCCGTCGGCTAGGCCGTACTGCTCCACCAGCGTTCTGGCATGACGGCTGAGATCGGCGGGCATCTTGGCACCGTTGCGTTGCGGAAGGAGTCGTTCGCCGAAGAGGATGATGATTGCCATCGTGCCGAGGAGCAGGGGGATGCCGACGAGCGCGAACTCGAAGAAGCCGAACCCGCCGACACCCGCTTCAAGTCCCGCCTCGGAGACGAGGACGTTCACTGGCGTGCCGGTCAGCGCAAGCATCGATCCGGCATGGGCGGAGAAGACGAGCGGCATCAGGAGCTGCGAGGACTTGCGCCTGAGACGGACCGCCATGACGACCACGACCGGCAGCAGGGCGGCCACTGCGCCGTTGACGCTGATCATGGCCGTCAGCACGGCTACGAGGCTCATCGTGAGAAGGAGAAGGCGTGTCCTGCTCTCCTGTCCGGCGCCCCGGATCAGGAGCTGGCCGGCCCAGGCCGTGACGCCCGTCGTCTCGAGACCAGCACTCACGACGAAGAGGCAGGCGATGAAGATCACGGCGGGATCGCCGAACCCGCCCAGTGCCTGCCCCAGCGTGAGGACCTGCGTCGCCCACAACGCCAGCGCAATTCCCATGGCTACGACGACGACCGGCAGCCTGTTCCAGATGAACAGGACGACTGCGAGAGCGATGATGGCGGCGATATATGCCAGGGGACTCACTTTCCCATCTCCTCGTGAGGCCGTCCGGAGGCAAGTCCGGGCGGTCGTATCTGGATCGGATGGCGTGGTGCGCGCACCCTAGTCCTCAATCGTGGCCAGCAGCAGGGCGAGGCGGCATCCAGTCGCGAATTCAGGCAGGTTCACGTATTCCTTGATGGTGTGGATCTCCGCCTGGCCGGCACCGATGGTGACGGTGGGGATACCGTGCTGGTCGAGCCAATTGGCATCCAGGCCGCCATTCGAGAACAGGTAGTTGGGCTTGAGGCCAAGCATGGTCATGGCCTTGGTCGCGCGCTGCACTACAGGAGCACTCTCCTCCAGGTTGAACGGAGGGTAGGATGGAGCGTGAGTGAAGGTCACTTCGGCCGATTCACCCTGATCGTCCTTCACCTCGTCTCGAGCCTTCCCAAACGCCCGCTCAAAGCCTTTTGCGATCTCCGTTGCGAAGACGGATGTCGGGCTACGGGCCTCTCCCTTGATGAAGGCATAGTCAGTGACGACATTCGTGGCATCGCCTGCGGCCTTGCCGTTCTTTCCGCCAAAGATTCCGACATTACTCGTGCCGTTGCTGTCGGCCTTCATCACCTTGCCGAACCACCCTTCGCGCTTCGCCTCGGCGAGGGCGATGGCACCGACCAGCGTCGCCGAGATTCCCTTCTCGGGCGCCACGCCCGCATGCGAGGCCTTGCCCCTGATCTCGACCTCCCAGTTCTCCTGGCCGACTGCCCCGACAATCAGATCGTTCGGATCCTGGCCGTCGACGTTGATGCACATCACTGCGCCGCCAAGGTCGGCAGGATCGAGTTCGCGCGCGCCGTGCAGGCCGCTTTCTTCGCGCACCGTGAAGAGCAGCGTGATAGGCGGGTGCGGCAGGTTATGCTTGAGGAGCGTCTCGGCAAGGATGACGAGAATGGCGCATCCGGTGCGGTTGTCCCCACCGAGGGCCGTCGTGCCGTCTCCGACGATACGATCGCCCTCACGCCTCGGCTTGGCGCCGGCGCAAAGCGGCACCGTGTCGAGATGGGTCGAGAACAAAAGCCTCGGCCCGGGCCGTGTTCCCGGCAGGTCGACGATCAGGTTTCCCGTTTCGGTCGGGATGGAGATGCGCTTGTGCGCGTCGTCGAAGCGGATCGCGGAGCCCGGGACGCCCGCCTTCCGGAGCGCGTCGGATACAGCCTCGGCAATCTTTGCTTCCTGCCCGGTCACGCCCTCGACGGAGAGAAACCGCATCAGGTGATCTTCCGCGGCGGCGACATCGAGGGGAAGCGCAGTGCTGCTCATCGTTTCGATCCGTTGCTTGTGTTTACCTTACTCCCGCAGTCGTCAGGTGATTTTCGACAGGGGTTCATAGCCCCCATGGGAGTCCGAGCATCTGCCAGATGGCGAAGAGGGTGGTCCAGAGAATGAACATCCATACGACGTAGGGAAGCATCAGAGACACGACGGTGCCGACGCCGGCGGACCGGTCGTATTTTTGTGCGAACCCGACGACGAGGGCGAAATAGGCGTTCAGGGGAGTGATCGCGTTCATCGGCGAGTCGCCGACGCGATAAGCCGCGAGCACCGCCTCCGGCTCCACCCCGAGCTTCATGAGCAAAGGTACGAAGACCGGAGCGAAAATCGCCCATTTGGCTATGGCGCCGGTCAGCAACAGGTCGATGATCGCGACGACGACGATGAAGCCGAGCAGCAGCGGCAGGGCACCGATGTTCGCGGCCTGCAAAGCGCCTGACAGGCTGAGCGCCATCACCGTGCCCATGTTGGTATAGGTGAAGTAGGCGACGAACTGGCTCAGGACGAAGAACAGGAAGATCGTGCCGCCGAGGCTCTTGATCGACTTCTCGATCGCGGCGATCACCTCGGGCAGTGTCTTCAGAGTGCCGGCGCCGATGCCATAGGCCCAGCCCGTGGTGAGGAACATCAGCATGATCAGCGCGATCAGCCCGTTCATGAAGGGCGAGTTGCCGATGAGCTCCCCGGACTCCGGGTTCCGCAGCGGCGCGCCCGAGGGAATGGTCAGCAGGCAGAAGACCGCGATCAACCCGAGCAGCCCGATGCCGGCGAAACGCAGGCCTCGCGACTCCTGCTCCGACAGCGCGGCCTCCTGCTCGGTCGTGGTCCCTTCCGCAGCCAGCTTCGGATCGTAGGTTCCCAGGCGAGGTGCGATCATGCGGTCGGTGATGAAGGCGATGATGACGGTGAGGAACAGCACCGAGGCGAACGAGAACCAGATATTCGAGGTGAGGCCGATGGAGCGGTTGGGATCGACGAGATGAGCCGCGTCATTGGTGAATTCGACGAGCACGGCATCGAGCGGCTTGATCAGCATGTTGACGGTAAAGGCGCCGGCCACGGCAGCGAAGCCAAGCGCGAGTCCGGCCAGGGGATGCCGTCCGACGGCCAGATAGGCGATACCCGCGAGCGGGATCAGGACGAGATAGCCTGCATCGGCCGCGATGCTCGCGAGGATGCCGACGAAGGACAGGATATAGGTCAACGCCCACGTGGGCGAGACGATGACGAGCTTGCGGATCAGGGCGGTGACCAGACCCGACTCCTCTGCCACTCCCGCTCCGATCATCGCGACGATCATGAGACCGACCGCGGTGAAGCTCATGAAGTTCGGGATCAGCGACGCATACATGAAGCGGATGCCGTCCGTGGTCAGCAGACTGCGGATCTGCGTGGTGGCCGTCTCGACTTGGTGCGTGTCCGGGTTGATGCGCTCGAAGGAGACGGCCGCTCCGAACAGGCTGAGCAGGGCGGAGAGCACGATGACAATGCCGATGAGGATCAGGAAAATGACCACCGGGTGGGGAACCATGTTCCCCACTCGTTCGACACCGTCGAGAAACCGCTGCATGGCGGTTTTCGGCGCGACGTCCGTGCTGCGTGTCATGTTTCGCGTGGTGCTTGCCATATCCCGCCCCCGAGCCGCTGCGTGAAGTGTTGCAGTCGTCTCCTGCCGTGGAGGCCGACCCGGCCGCTTCGATCCGGAACCCCCTGTCCCTCCCAGCCGACGGGAGATCGGCCTCCGTGGTGGGTCGGTGTCACGTCCCCGAAGCTTCTCCTTCGCGAGACACTCTGGCTATTGGGGGAAACCCTGGGACGGAGCGGAAAAACACCGGAGGCGGCGTCGGGACCGTCCCGGCGGAGCAGCGTGTTCCCCGCAATTGACTCGTCGCCTGCGGCTTGATCGAATGGCGCACCGGCGCGGCAAGGGACAGGATCCGCATGGCGAGGGCAAGGATCCTGGATGCAGGGATTGGGTTGATCGGCCTGGCCGTTGTGCTTGCCGCGATGAGCATCGCCAGTTCCGTCTTCGCGCCCGTTGCCTTCGCGTTGTTCCTGATCGCCCTGCTGTGGCCTCTCCAGAAGCAGCTCCAGGCCTGGATGCCGCGGCTCCTTGCCCTCGCGGCCAGCACCCTGGTGCTAGTTGCCACGTTCGTCGCCTTCGTGTCGCTGATCGCTTGGGGCTTCGGTCGCGTTGCCCGTTGGGTGATCGTCAACGTGGGCCGTTTCCAAGGCCTCTACGACCGAATGGCGGCATGGCTCGAGGAGCAGGGTATCGCGGTTGCGAGCCTGTGGGCCGATCACTTCAATGTCGGCTGGCTCCTGGGGCCCATGCAGAAGTTGACGAGCCAGGTGAACACGACCCTGAGCTTCTGGGTGGTCGTGCTTGTCTACGTGATCCTCGGCCTGCTCGAGGTGGACGGTACGGCCCGAAAGATCGAGGCGCTGCCCAACAGGACCGCTGTCCACGTCCTGAAAGAAGGCAGCGCGCAGACCGGGGCGAGGATCCGGCGCTACATGGCAGTGCGTACGCTCATGAGCCTGTTGACCGGCGCGCTCGTCTGGATCTTCGCGGTCGCTTTCGGGCTGCCCCTTGCGCGGGAGTGGGGCGTCATCGCTTTCGCGCTCAACTACATCCCCTTCATCGGTCCGTTCATCGCCACCCTGTTCCCAACCCTGCTCGCGATGGTGGAGTTCGAGAGCTGGCAGGCAGTCGTGGCGATCTTCGTCGGCCTCAATGTGATCCAGGCGGTGGTCGGCAGCTACGTCGAACCGCGCCTGTCCGGCACAGCGCTATCCATGTCGCCATTCGTGGTCCTGTTCTCGATCTTTCTGTGGACCTTCCTGTGGGGCCTGTCCGGAACCTTCATCGGCGTGCCGATCACGGTGGCGGTCCTCACCTTCTGCGCCCACCATCCGGACACCCGCTGGCTTGCGGTCCTGCTCGGCTCGCCGGACGACAAGGGCACAGACGTGATCGAGCCAACGCCTCGGCTTGAGAGCCGGACCGGGTAATAGGCGGGCCTCAACGGATCTACGGCTCGACCATCTTGTTCCGGATCGCGTAGCGGACTAGGTCGGCAGCCGTGTGTGCGTTGATTTTGCGCATGGCAGCGGCACGGTGGGTCTCGACCGTCTTCAAGTTGATGCCGAGCAACAGCGCCACCTCCTTGTTCGTGCGCCCCTCAGCGATGAGTTGCACAACGCCGCGCTCTCGTGACGTCAGGGCATCACCCGTTCCATGGCCATTGGCCAAGTATGCGCTCAGCAGGGCCTCCGAGACGCTTCCGGTGAAGAACGGCTGGTGCCGGGCGAGCGCCTCAACCGCGGTGATCAGGAAGCGTCGCGCGTCCGACTTGAGCAGGTAGCCCCTCGCGCCGGCCTCGAGCAACTCGCGGATCAGCGGTTCGCTCCCGTGCATCGTGAAGATGAGAACTTCAGTCTGGGGATTGAAGGCCCGGATCTGCCGGGTCGCATCGACGCCGTTCATGAGCGGGAGCTGGTAGTCGAGGATGGCGACGTTCGGCTGGGTCGTGGCCGCAAGTTCAACGGCCTGTTTGCCGTCTTCGGCCTCGGCGACGACTTCCCAACCCGGCTGGTCGCCCAGGATGGTGCGGAGCCCGGAGCGGACAACGTCATGGTCATCGGCAATCAGGATGCGGGTCATGGCCGGAGATGTCCCTGCGAGGAAGCTTCATTCATACCGGAAAGATCCGCTCATGGAACTCAGGGCAAACCCTGGGAATGGACGGGGGAATCCCCGAGGCGGCGCGATTGGCCCGGTCCGAGATCAACCGAGATCCCGCCGTTGGTTGCCGCCGCGGCAGGGTAGGCAGTGCCGCTTCGGGGAACGAATGCCCGAATCATGGTCCCGTGCGGGCCGCTCCTGATCCTCAGGGAGCCGTCGAACTGGTGCAGGCGTATGCGCATGCCGGGGATCCCGACGCCGAGCGAACCCTTGCTACCGTTCAGTCTGGCAGGCCGCGCCTTCATTCCACGCCCGTCGTCCGCGATGCACAGGATGGTTGCGTCAGACGTCTGCCGAAGGTCGACGATGACCCTTGAGGCCGCAGCATGGCGATGGACATTGGAGAGGGCCTCTTGGACGATGCGCAGCAGCGCCCGCTGGAGGTCGGTGCGGAGGTGGTCGGCACCCTCATCGATGCGGCACGAGACCTGGAGGTCCGTGCGCTCGGAGAAGCCGTCCGCGAAGGCCCGGACCGTTTCGCAGAACCCGTTCTCGTCGAGGCTCGCGGGATGGAGCAGGTAGGTGAAGAGACGGAGTTCCTTCAGAGCCTCCTCCAGCAGGAGGTCGATCTCGCCGAGGAGCCGTTGCCCATCGTGCTGCGGCAGGAGGCGCTCGACCTTCATCAGGTTGAGCCCGACCGCGACGAGGTACTGGGTGGTCGAGTCGTGGAGTTCCGCTGCGATCCGCTGGTGCTCCTCCTCCTGGAGGGTCAGCAGACGGTCCGAGAGTTCGTTGACCGTTGCGCGTGCAGCCATCACCTCCGTCACGTCCTCATGGGACACGATCACGTGGGCCTCGTCTCCAGCCTCGAAACGGGATGCGCGCACGCTGAACCAGCGCCCTGGCTCGTTGGCAGGCCACTGGTAGAGCGCTTGGAAGCCGGGACGGCGGCCGTCGATCACGGCACCCATCTCTGTGAAGTTGTGGTCCCCTGTCGTGCCGATGTCGTGATAGCTGGTCCCGATGCCATGCCCCGGATCGGGATGCCCGATCTCCTCGACGAAGCGACGCCAGGCCCGGTTCACCGCAATGATCCGGCCGTGCCCGTCGAGGATGGCGACGTGCATCGGGAGCGCATCGAGGGATGCCTGAAGCAGTTCTCTTTCTCGGCTCATGGCCAGGTGCGCGGCGTGCCGCTCGGTGACGTCGCTGAAGAAGACGCTGGCGCCCTCGGGCGAGGGGTAAGCCCGGAAGTCGATGTAGCGATGCGGACGCAGGCTCGAGGGGATCTCGCCCTGGAAGACCCTGCGGTACTTGATCGCCTGCTCCACCGCCCTGAGGCAATCCGTGTGGGGCCCGACGAGATCGGGATAGGATCGCCCGACGATCTCGTCCTGAGACCGGCCGCACCAGCGCAGGGTTGCCTGGTTGGTGCCGGTGATCCGGTACGAGCGATCGAGGGTGAAGTAGCAGTCGCTCACGCTCGCGAGGATCGCGTTCAGGCGTGCGTTGGTGGCCAGGAGTTCGCTTCGCGTCGATGCCGCCGAATGCCTGAGGGCCTCGACCGGACCGATGTTCCGGAGCAGGACCAGGACCGATCCGGCACCAATCATGATCAGGATGAGCGAGGCCAGCGAGAACTGGTAGACGGCCGTGAGGAGTGGTGCATTCGCCACGGCCGCGGGAGTGACCGACAGGGCCGTGTATCCCGTTCTCGGCGAGCGCTGGAACGCACCCAGGACGGGGCCCCGTCCGTCGAGGGCATTGAAATGACCGTTGAATCCTGAACCCGGAACCATCCTGATGAGGTCCGCCTGGGGAGGGGCGTCGTTTCCGGGCCCGCGGGCGGCGATCCACTTAAGGTCGCGATCGAACAGCATGGTGCCCCATCCGCTCGCGTCGGCCGCCTCCGCGACAGCCCGGTCGAAGTGCTGCGTCGGCACCAGGAGGGTCAGGATACGGCTCATCTGCCCGTCAGGGCCGTCGAGCCGAAGGCTGATGGCGACGCCTGGGTTCACGGCAGGCCTGCCGTTGATGCGGCCGGACAGGCTCAACCCGGTCGCACGAATAACCTCAAGCCGTTCGCGGACGCCCGGGATATCATCGATCCGGGGCAGGGCGGAACCGAAGGGAAACTTCGTGTTGAGCAACTGCCTGTCCAAGTCCCAAAGGATGAACCATGATCCGTCTGGGCGTGGCGTCGCCTCGAGCTGTCGGTGGAAGTCCTCGAGGTTGGCGGACCGGAGTAACGGCGAACCGGATAGACCTTTGAGGAGGTAACCCATGGCCTCCGCCTCGCGTTCGACGGCGTTGGCTGCGGCAGCGGCGGCGGACAGGCCGCGGTGGGCGATTGCGTGCCGCTCCTCATAGGCATGCCAGAAGAGCGTGGCGGCGGCGATCACCAGGGAGAGACCGATCGTTGCCGCCGCGACTAGGAGGATCCGCTTGCGAACACCGACGAGGTTGCCCGTTGCGGGTACCTGTGTGCCGATTCGGATCGCAGAGAGCATGGCCCCCTCCCGTGTCAGAGGCTGTTCGGCCTGCCATCCCCGGAGGGCGATGGAGGGCTTGGGCAAGGGCTATCCCTGGTGTCTGGGACGCCGATGCAACCAGTCACATGCCAGGCCAACCTCTGGACAGGCCTTGGCAATCCCGAACCTGCCGTATGGGCAGAGAATTGCACAGGTTCACCCATTCGCCAACGGTCGGGCGGGAAAGTCGTCCCATTGAAGGACGTCGGCACGGAGCCGGCGGGACCTTTGGTCCTTGCCGGGGTGGTCAGAAGGTCCGGTGCCCTCAGCGGCAGTACAGGTTGCCGAAGCGGTCGCGATAGGTGCCGTAGGGGCAGGCAGGACCGCGCGGAGCCGTCGAAGCGCCGACGATGGCACCGCCGGCAGCGCCAACGGCCGCACCGGCCAAAGCGCCGCTTGCACGGCCAGTCGCTGCGCCGCCGATAGCAGCACCGGCAAGTCCCCCAACGATCGCGCCACCACCCGCTCGTTCCCCCGGGGTGTTGCAGGCGGCCGTCGACAGCGTGAGCGCACCCGCAGCGATGAGCGTCATGATCGTTTTCATTGGACGTTCCTCTCATGGCATCGGAAATTGGCCCGGCATCCTGCCAAGGTATCGCAGAGCTTCCCCGATCACGGCACGACTGGCTATTCGGGGAAACCTTGGGTTCCGGCGGTGGAACGCCCGATCCTGGCGGAGACGGTGAGACGGGCCGTCACCGTAGCGAAGCGCATCAGGTGGCATCACGGTGCAGAAATTTTTTGCGCAGGACCCAGGTCAATTCCCGCACGGACCCAGGGTTATCACCGATGGACGTGCCGCAGGCCACCGGTACTCTCACAGTTCGTAATGGCCGATCGTTGCGCTCGGGAGGACATCCATGGCTGAACTGGTGGTCGTCGGATTCGACAATCCGCATGACGCCGATCGCGTCCTGACGGAACTGACCCGCCTGAAGAAGGAATACCTGATCGACTTGGAGGATGCTGTCGTTGCCATCCGGGACACCGATGGAAGCGTCCGGATCAAGCAGAGCGTAAACCTAGTGAGCCTCGGGGCCGCCTCCGGCGGACTGTCCGGCGCGATCTGGGGCAGCCTGATCGGTCTCCTGTTCCTCAATCCGATTGCTGGATTCGCCATCGGCGGGGCTGTCGGCGCAGGATCGGGCGCCCTGTCCGGGAGCATGATCGACTACGGCATCGACGACGGCTTCATCCGGTCAATCGGCGATACGCTCAAGCCGGACACATCAGCCCTGTTCCTGCTGGTCCGGAAATCGCAGCCCGAGAAGGTGCTGGCCGAGCTGTCCGGGTTCAAGGGGCACGTGATCCGTTCCTCGCTGTCCCCTGAGCAGGAGGCCAAGCTCCAGGCCGCACTCTCAAAAGCGCATGCTCCGAGCCCGAGCGAGGGCGTGGAGGCCGCAGGCGCGATGGCCCCCCAGCCGTCCTGAAATTGGAAGTGACATAGGAAGGGAGATCGCATGCTGTCACGACGCTCGCTCCTGAACTGGCTACTCGGCGCGGCAGTGACCGTCTCGGTCGGCGTGCCGGTAGCGACGGAGGTGCAGGCCCAACCTGCTCCTGAGCGGCGCCCTCCAGTCCCCCGGAGGCGCTACGAGCGGCGGTCGAGGTCCCGGCCCGGCTTCGTTTGGGTGCCAGGCCGCTGGGTGTGGAGCGCACGCCGTCGGCGATGGGTCTGGGTGTCCGGCCACTGGGAGCGCCGCAGACGCCGATGGTAGGCGATCGGATGCAGCTGGTCAGGACAGGTTCCGGAGGATGAACGGCTGGCACGGTCGTGTAGGGCGACAGGGCCGGGGATGGCCCATGCCGCTTCAACATGCGTCCGGCGACGTTGAGGCGGCGCAAGCCACGTACCCTGAACGTTTTCGCTGCGGAGCAGGGAGGACAACGTGATGACTGTCCATGATACCGGCTCGATATCCGCGACCGGCGGCTCGACTGCCCCGCCTGCGTGGGCCCGTACCCTTCTTGGGATCGTCCTCGTCGGCGCAGGGGTCGTCGTTCTGGCAGACTTGGCTCTGGTGGCGGTCATCAGCGCGATGTTTATTGGGTACGTCGCCGTCGCTGTCGGGGCGTTCGAGATCCTTCATGCCCTCTGGACGAAGAGAGCAGGAGGACTCCCATGGAGAGCGCTCCTAGGTGTGCTTTACCTCGCAGTCGGCATCGTTCTGCTGAGACAACCCGCATCCGGCACCCTGATCCTGACCTACGTGCTCGGCCTGGTGCTTCTGCTGTCCGGCCTCGTCCGCATCCGGCTGGGCGTGGGTTCCTGGAAGGAGAATGGCTGGGTCATGCTCCTGTCGGGGCTGTTTGGCGCGCTGGCGGGACTCGCGATCCTGACAGGCTTTCCGAGGACGACGCTTTGGGTCCTTGCACTTCTTCTCGGCGTCGACCTCTTGGCTCATGGTGCGGCCTGGCTGTCCTACGTATGGCTCCCTTCACCGTCTCATGATGGAAAGACACAGCGAACATGAACCACGCCCGGAATATCCTGCTTGCCCTTGGCCAGTGGCTCAGCTTGCCACGGGGCGTCTGACCGATGGGTCTGCGCCGAGCAAGGTCGCACGGCGCGTTCATGCGCGTCCGAATGGCCGAGTCCAAGCCTGAATAGGGACTGCATTGGCGTCATCATCGTGGGAGCGTCCACGCCCGCCCCAACCGATCCGGAGGAACAGACATGTCGGTGCCATGCAAATTTGAGCGCAGCCTGCTGAGCCATGAGGAATACGAAACGATCCATGTCACGCATCATCCAGCGATCCACGGGGTCGGCCGTGACGGATTGCACGATATGAAGGACCGCTTGCGGCAGATGCGGGACCGGGAGCGGACCCTGGCCCGACAGAAGCGGCGCGAGGTGCGGGGAAAGGTCGATCCGCGCGGCGGAAGCTTTCCCGGGACGGCCGAGAGGCCGTTGCAGCGAAAGCAGGTGTTTGCGGGAGCTCTCAAGCGCGTCAACCGGGAGATCGGCCGGCTCCGTAAGCTGGAAGCCCGCGCGGCGCTGACGGAGTCCGCCCGCCGTGCGCTTGCCCTGAGGCGTGCGGGGGAGGCACGGCATCATCCGCCGGCGGGCGACACCGCCCGCCTGGGCATGCACCCCGCGCCCAACGAACGGGCAGACACGAGAATCCAGCCGGGCACCGTCGGCAGTGTCTCGCAGGCGACCAAAACCGCCCAGGCGATCCGTGACTCCAAGGCCTAGGGCCACGTCAGCGACCGTGACCTGTGGGCGTCCCCAGATCAAGGGGACGTCCTGGGCTGCTCCGGGCCACCCTCATTGGATGCGATGGCGCAGAACCGGTTGCCGCATCAGCTCCCGTTCGGTGGCCAGCGCAGCGCGCAGGCCGGCACAACGCTCCCTGGCTGCGGCCAGCCGGGTCACGGACTCCTCATACCGTGCCAGGGCAGCCTCCTCCTCGCGGAAGAGATCCTCAAGCGGACGGAACGAGCCGATGCGGAAGGCATCGTCGAGCACCCTGTCGAGCCTCTCCCGCACATCCATCAGGACCTCCCGCGCTTGCGTGCAGCGGCGTCGGGCGCCGTCGAGATCGGCTGCGGCCTCGGCCAGGACGCCCAAGGTGACGAGGGTCGTGAGGCTCTCGTGAAAGCCGGGCCACCCCATGTCGGCCCTCCCTTCGAACGGTTCGCTACCCGTATTCTCTCTCGGCGGGAAGGGACAGGCCATCGGGTCATGCCCGCAGACGGTGGCCGGAAATCCCCGACCATTCCCGAAAAAGAAACTGACATGCAAGGATGTCCTTCCAAACGGGGACGGTGCCGCCGTCCTCCACCGAAGCAGTGCTTCGGAGACAGCCGAAGCACTGCTCAGGGTATGTCCGTGCCGGAGTCGGGGTTTTCCCCGATGGCCGCGATGACGGAGCCACGGCATAGTCTCCCCGGCTCCAAGATCGACGCGGGTATCGTTGTGGGAGAGGCTTCATGCGGATTCGATACGTTCTGACCGGCGTGGTCCTGGCGCTTGCCGTCGGCGGATGCGTTTCGATAGGCGACGAGACCCCAGCCGCCGGCAGCGGGGCGATTGCCCCTGCCGCGTTCGAGCGGGAGCGCTTGGTTGGACGGTGGGGCGTGGCGTCGTTCCATGATGAGAAGGACCGACGGCGCACCGAGGCCGAGGCAAGGGCACAATGCAGCCAAGCCTACGCGATCTCGAAGGGGCCGACGGACGGGGTGATGATGCATGTCGCCGACGACCCGAAGCGCTACGAGCTGCGGCTCAAGGGCGACGCCGGCGGCCGGACGTATCTCGGCTTCGAAGCGCCTCCGGGCCATCCGCAGGATCGCGAGATCCTCTCCTCCACCAATGACCTGATGACCATGCGCTTCATCGATCCGGACGCGAACCGGCGCTACGGCACCTTCGTGTACGTGCGCTGCCGTGCCTGACGATCGAGGCCGCCTGTCCATCCTGGAGATAATCATGACGCCGACAACACGACCGCCGACATTGGGAGGGGTAAGGATTCTGGCGGGGATTGCCGCCCTGGCAAGTTGCTGGCTCATGGCCTGCCTTCCCAGTTCCGCCACGGCTCAGACACGCCCGTCGGCCGCCGCGCAGGAAACCCTCGACGTCGGCGATGAGCCGGGCCGCATCTCGACGGAAGAGGCGGTGATCCGCGACGGGCCATTTGCGCGCCAGGTCGTGTTCTTCCGCTCCAGCGAGCCTCCCGGGACGCTCGTCGTCCACACCTCGGAGCGGTTCGTCTATCTTGTCCAGGGCAACAACCGTGCGCTGCGCTACGGCATCGGCGTGGGCCGCGAAGGCTTCCAGTGGTCCGGACTTGTGCGGGTCAGCCGCAAGGCCGAGTGGCCTGACTGGCGGCCCCCGCCTGAGATGCTCACCCGGCAGCCCTACCTCCCGCGCTTTATGGCCGGCGGTCCGGGCAATCCCATGGGGGCCCGCGCCCTCTATCTCGGCTCGACGGTGTTCCGCATCCACGGCACAAACCAACCCGAGACCATCGGCCACGCGATCTCGTCCGGCTGCTTCCGCCTCGCGAACGGCGACATCATCGACCTCTATGCCCGCGTGCCGCTCGGCACCAAGGTAGTCGTTCGTCACGGCGCCAGCCTCTGATCGTTTGGAACATCAATCCGTTCACCGATTACGGAGATCTCCCGTCATGTGGAACGTTGCCAGAGCCTGCATTTCTTCTTTCGCCCCAGGCATGATTGTCGCCCTGCTGCTCGCCTCTGCCTTACCGGCCGCGGCGGGAACGCTCGAGACGGTAAGGCAGCGCGGCACGGTGCAATGCGGGGTCAGCGAAGGCCTTTACGGCTTCTCCGAACGGAACGGCACGGGCGAGTGGTCGGGCTTCGACGTGGATTTCTGCCGTGCTGTGGCCGGCGCCGTCCTCAACGATCCCGCGAAGGTGACGTTCGTACCCCTGTCGGCAGGGGAACGGTTCGAGTCCCTGCGCGCGGGGCGCATCGATCTCCTGTCCCGGAACTCGACCTGGACTCTGGAACGGGAAGCCAGACTCGGCCTTGCCTTCGCGGGCGTGACCTACCATGACGGCCAGGGCTTCATGGTCATGCGGGACCTCAACGTGACGTCTGCCCTCGAGCTCGACCAGGCCAGGATCTGCGTCGAGGCAGGGACGACGAGCCAGCTCAACGTCGCCGACTTCTTCTCCGCCAATTCACTGACGTTCGAGGAGCGCGCCTTCCCGACGGCCGCGGCCGCGCTCGAGGCGTTCCAAGCCGGACAGTGCAACGTCCTGACAAGGGACCAATCCGCTCTCTACGCGGAGCGTCTCAAGCTCGCACGTCCGGCCGATGCCGTCGTGCTGCCCGACATCATCTCGAAGGAGCCGCTGGGACCAGTCACCCGGGCGGACGACTTCGCTTGGTTCAACGTGGTCAAATGGGTGAACTTCGCCCTCGTCAACGCCGAGGAACTCGGGATCACGTCAGGGAACGCGAGCGAGGCGGGGGGCTCCCGCAAGCCCGACGTGCGGCGCTTCGCAGGTGCAGAGGGCGGGCTGGGCCGGCTACTCGGGCTTGATGACGCGTGGGCAGTCCGGGCAGTCCGGGCGGGCGGGAACTACGCCGAGATCTACGAGCGAAATGTCGGGGTCAACTCGCGCCTCGGCATCCCGCGCGGACTGAACCAGCTCTGGAGCATGGGCGGCATCCTCTACGCTCCCCCGCTCCGGTGAATTCGTGAAGACCCACCCGCGCGGGCTTTGGATGGGAGGGCAAGGTCGGTGCGTCTTGTAAGGAAGATAACCCCCTTGTCACGGCAGATGGTCAGGTACCGGCCGCGTTCACTTTTGTGGTGCGTGGGGAGCTTCGGCTCGGTAGGCGCGCCTGCGGCTACAACTCGGATTGGATGGCTTTGAGCAGCCGGAAGCGCATCGCGCCGCCGTTGCTTGTAAGCGCGATCACGAAGCGTACACGCCCATGCTTCGAAGTGTCGGCATAGCCCGCCAAGGTGCTGACACCGGAAAAGGTGCCTGTCTTGAAGTGGGCGCCGTCGCCGCTCCGGAGCAGGGCAGCATGAGGCTCGAAGAGGCGCAGCAACCGGGCAAGGCCGCGGGCCGTGAAGCGGTTGCCGCGGCTGATGCCCGAGCCTTCCTCGAGTTGGATGGACTCGGCGAGGCCGTGCCTGACGAGCATCTCGTTCGCAACCTGGAGCGACTTCTCGAGGCTGACGGGCCCGCCCAGGCGATGCCCGCCGATCTCCAGGAAGACCTGGTTAGCGATGTAGTTGTTCGAGCTTAGGAGCAACCCGGCAAGGATCTCCGAAAGAGGGCGTGATTGGCGGTGAACGTAGACCGGCTCCAGACCCTCAGGTACGGCTCCCGTCGAGATCTTGCCCTTGACGCTGCCGCCGGCCCGCTCGATGAATGCGGCAATCAGCTCGCCGGCATAGTGCAGGCCCACTGTGGGGCTCTGGGTCAGGCTGATGCGACCACGACCCTGGGCGCCCCGCGCCAGGAACTGGCTGATAGCCAGCGGCGTGATCGGGGTCTGCTCCTCGGCGGAGCGGACCGTCTTGCCCTTGCGCACGGCGTGGATCGTGTTGAAGTTCACCGCGAGCGCGGAGTTCAGCGCGTCATAGGCCTCGTCGGTGTCCTCGATGCCCGGGATGCGGATGTCGGAGGGGTAGTAGCTTGCGTCCAGCAGGATGCCGTTGAGCGGCTGCTTACCAGTTGCGGCGACCAGCGCCGGCGCGAGCTGAGCCAGCTCTTCGGAGATCAGAAAGGGATCGCCACCACCGCGAATGTAGAGCACCCGGCTGCTGTCCAGGTAGAAGCGCGTCTTGAAGCGGTAGTCGGCGCCAAGGACTTCCATCGCCAGCCAGGCGGTCACAATCTTGGCGACGGAGGCAGGCACGAAGGGTTTGTCGGCGTTCTGAGCAACCAGGTCGTTGCCGTTTTCATCCATCACGAGCACCAGCCCCGACGGAGCGAGCGCTGCGACCGTCTCCCTGGCACCGGCCAGGACTCGGGCGGGCATCAGGAACAGGATGCAGGCAAGGGCGAGTAGTTGAAGCCACATGAGGACGCCAGCCCGTGCCCTCCTGTTCGTCCCTTTAAGTAATTGGCTCAACATAGCGTTATGATCTCATTAACCTATATGGAAGGTCTGGGATCGCCCGCTTTAGCGGATGTGCATTGCGAGGGCGGTCGGCTGAGAATGAGGCTGACGTCGGTCGTCTCGGTAGGCAGGTCCTCGTGAAAACACAGATGTGATTGAGGCTCACTTCGTCAACCTAGCGCCTCAAAAGCACACTGGCCTTTCAATCCCGTCCCTCTCCGAGGGGCTTCGCGGTGCCGATAGACGGGTCAGTAAGGCGTCCCATCCTTGTGCATGTCCCCAGCCTCCGTGCTGTAGCGCAGGTCAATGTCCGGATACTCGGCGACATCCTCATCGGGACGGCGTGAGCCTACCTCCAGGATCAGGGCAGGCTGATCGGAGCGGTTTTGGAGGTGGTGACCGTTCGGATCCCCGGCCTTGAAGCCGGCGCAGTCGCCGGCGCGCAGGATCTCCTCGCCGCCTTCAGTGACGAGAACGACTTCGCCTGCCAAGACCCACACGAACTCGTCCTCGGCCGAATGCCAGTGTCGCTGCGACGACCATGCGCTTGGCGGCAAGTGCAGCAGGTTGACCCCAAACTGGGTCAGCCCGGCAGCATCACCCAAGGCCGTCCGAACTCGGTCGCGGCACGGCACATCGTACGGTGCCGGGTAGTCGGACCCCTCGCTTCGGGCCGCGGTCATCACATCGATCTTTGCCATCGTCGAGCCTCCGGTCGTTGCCACCACTCTCAGGATCAGCTCCGGAGATCAGGGTCTGTTGCGGAGACAGTACCCCGTGGAATTGAGAACTGTGAACCAGGAAAGGGCAGGGGTGGCGCCGAGCTGAGGCACAAGGAACGTCCGCTCAACGAAAGAACACCGGACTTCCTGAAAGGCAGGGAAATGACGCCACCTGACCCGAAGCGGCCCTTCCCGGCACCACGATAGTGTCCCGCATGCATCTTCGCAGGAAATGCCCGACACTCTGCCAGCTCGCGATTGAGTCGGACGATCGAGACGCACCCTTCCGCTGGCAGTCGCAATCATGTCCCGATGCATGCTATGGCCAAACCCCTCGATGGCGCCATCTACATCCTTTCTGTTTGCGCTGTTCAGGGCCGGGGAAATTAGAGCGTGGGCCAATCCTTGATCATATCGAGAGGCGGATGGTGGAAGGCTGCCTGTTCACATCTCCCGTCCGTGCGCTCGCGCCTGCTCCTCCTTACCCTCGTGCTGCTGTTGCCGGCGCTCGCGGCAGGCGGCCTGGTGGTCTATGCCGGCTATCGCCACGACCGGCAGTCGGTCGAAAAACATCTTCAGGAGACGGCTCGGGCGCTGTCACTCGTGATCGACCGCCAGTTCGGACAGGCCGAGGCCTTGCTCTGGGCGCTGTCGACCTCGCCGCAGCTTCTCGAGAAGGATTACGCCGCGTTCGACGCTCGAGCGCGAGCCGCGATCCGGATCCCGGGAGCCTGGATCACCGTGGCGGATGATCGGGGACAAGTCGTCAACACGCTGCTCCCGCCAGGGAGCCCGCTGCCGCTCATCAACAACAGAGACCATCGAAAAGGCCTGACCGTCGGGACGGTGCGGGTCAGCAACCTGTTCACGGGTTTTGTGGCGAAGCAGCCGGCCGTTGGAATCGACACACTCGTAACCACGGACGATGGCTCCGAGCTCTACGTCAGCATGATCATGCGGGCCGATACAGTCACCCGGATCCTGGCAGACCAAGGTCTGCCTCCGACTTGGATCGGTGCGATTGTCGACCGCAATGGAACTGTCGTGGCCCGGAGCCGGGATGCCGAGCAGTTCGTGGGCAGGCCGGCCACGCCCGAGAACGTGGAGCGGGTTCGGGCCGAGGTGCGGCAGGGCGTCTCCGAGAGCGTCTCCCTGGACGGGGTGCCAACGCTGCTTGCGCTCGCCCGCTCGCCGGGCTCAGGATGGTCGACCATCGTGGCCGTCCCGCGGTCGGAGATCACGGCGCCCGCGTGGCGATCCGCCCTGTATCTCGCCCTGGCGGGAGGACTGCTGCTCACGCTTGGCGTCGTCATGGCCTGGCAGGTCGGGCGCAGCATCGCCGGACCCATGAAAGGTTTGACCAGCCTAGCGCAGGGCGTCGGCCGCGGAGAGCCGATCACGGCGCCGGCAACCGGGTTAGTGGAGATCGACAGGGTCGGCGATGCGCTCGCCTTGGCTTCAACGCAGCTTCGGGAAGCCGACCGCCGGCAGAAGCTGCTGATCGACGAGTTGAACCACCGGGTGAAGAATACGCTGGCGACCGTGCAGTCCCTCTCCTGGCAGGTGATCCGGCCAGGCGTGTCGCCGCAAGTGGCGCAGGAGCGTTTCCAGCAGCGCCTGCTGGCGCTCTCGCGCACGCACAATCTCCTGAACGAGACCCTGTGGGAGGGAGCCTCGCTCAGGACGATCCTGGAAGCCGAGTTCAAGCCCTATGCGACAGACTCCACCCGCGTCCATCTCGACGGACCAGCGGTCGATCTTCCGGCACGGCTGGCGGTGGTGCTGGGCATGGCCTTCCACGAGCTTGCGACCAATGCCGTCAAGTACGGTGCCCTGTCGACTGCGTCGGGCCGGGTGCAGGTGGACTGGAAAGTCGAGGAGCGCCGCGAGGGGGCGATCCTGGCTATCGACTGGTGCGAGTTGGAGGGACCCGCACTCGAGACCGAGCCCAGGCCTGGCTTTGGCTCGCGCTTGCTGCGGCAGACAATCACCCGGGAACTGGCCGGTCAGCTCGATCTGCGGTTCGAACGGGAAGGCGTCTGCTGCACAATGAAAATCTCAATAGGGGCGGCCACCCACCAGGCGGCCTGACACCAGCTCTACAACATTCGGCCTCTGTATGCGGAATGTCTTCATCTGGCACTTTCCGGAAGCACACCGAACGTCCGTGATGCGGTGAATACCGGACTTCTAGGGCAACGGCCGATTGCGCGAACAGTATGTCTCGAAAGCCCGGCGCCCCGCCTCCTGCTGTGTGAGCCTGTGGCTTTTCATGCCTATTTCATGCCTATTCGCTGCCATGTCCCTTACTGGGCATTGGTATGGAATGACCCTTCTGATGATAGTGAGTCAAATCGCCGATCAGGATAGCGGCGAGCCCGTCGATCTCTCGAACAACTCGGTCGATCTGTCGATACTCATCGCCGCCGGTCGGGATGTCGGCCAGCGTTCGCGTGAGGAGATGGCGGGTCGGCCGCAGGGATTCCAAGAGCCTGTCGGCGACGTCCGGTGTCATGAGACGCCGGGACTTTCTCGAATGACCGTGGTGCATGGATCGCCTCGCTGTTCTCATCTGCTTTAGCCAATAGCGGTGCCAAGCCACTCGATCATCATGATCCGGTGGTTTCACGGTGGCTGGAGCTGCCCCGGGTCGGCGTCACCCCCGTCCGCCCGCGGACGTACCCGAAGGACAGGGCCGCGGCGAGACGTTCGATCCGTTGCTCCTGGATGTGCTGCTCGACGAGTAGGGCCTTGATGGCGGACCGTGGATCACCACCGCAGGCCTCGATCACGGCCGTGACATCAGCTTCCATCTGGTCCATATCGCACGTGGGCTGAATCCGGTCAGTCATCGTCACCTCCCTTGAGAGCCGCGACGTTACTGATTCGACGCTCCAATCTCCAGCGGAATGTTCTTTTTTTGTTCTTAGGCTGTGGAATGCGGGGAACCGCTCACGATCGTTGCTCGTGTCAGAGACAGCCAGACGTGATTCACTGCCACGGTACGCGGCCAGCTTGGCACGTATCCTAGTATTCGGAATTTCGAGAAGTGCGGCGCTTGATCCCTGCGGCGCGCTGCTCGCACGAACTCTATGACAAAGGGCCAAGGCAACACGAACAGTTTCGTGTCCGTAATCCCGCGCGAGAACACCATCAAGGAATGACCCGGCATGTCTTCCGGACAGAAGCTGGTCGAATTCGAGTAGGCAAGGTCATCTCCGTAGTTGTTCTGAGTTGACAGGTCAGCAGTGGATTGGCTGAGTGACGGCTGTCGGGGGTTGTCATGCGTCTTGCTTCCATTGTCGCTAGCGTTGCGATTTGTGCGTTCGGTCCATCGGCCTTGGCGGATTCCTTCACGCTCTCGGGTGATGCTCGCTGGGTTGCTTTGGCGAGCCGGCAGAGCCTTGATGAAGCCATCGGTGTCGCCCACGCCTACCGCTGGCGCTTTCCGACCGTGAGGGTCATGCAGGCGACGAACGGGTGGTACGCCATCGTCGCTGGACCTGAGCGGATCCCGAACCCGCGGGCTTACAAGGAGGCCTTGGTCCGGGCGGGCGAGATCCCAGGCGATACGGTCATCACCAAGGGCCAGGGATACGTTGCCGAGGTCTGGAAGCCCTCGACCTTCAAGCCTCTTATCCAGGCAAAGTACGATGGCTCGAAACAGGTCAGTCTGCGCTCTGGCGAACTGGTTCTCAACGTCTCGAGCCTTGCGAGCGGGAAGGAGAGCGGGCGCTTCCCGGTCCTCTCCGGCTACGCGAACGGCCGTCTTGCCTTCACGGCGCGCCTTGAGGAGAGCTCGAACGAGGTGCCGAACGCCGAGGTTACCGTCGTGCGTCTGGATCCAACCAATCCCGAGCCGCAGGTGGTCTTTTCGTCCTTCTGGGGCGGCGCGCATTGCTGCACTGTGACCAAGATCGCCACGAAGGTTGGAACGGAATGGCGCGTTGTCCCGGGCAAGACCATCGACGGGGACGGCGGCTACACCTTCGATGACATTGACGGCGATGGGGCAGCCGAACTGCTCAGCGTCGATCAGACCTTTCTCTACACCTTCGCGCCGTATGCAGGATCCTGGGCGCCCGAGAGCATTTCGAAGCTCTCCGGTGACCGTCTCGTCGACGTGACGGCGCATCCAAGCTTCCGGACCTACATGCGCCAGGAGCTCTACCGGATGGAGTATCTCGCCAGCCGGGAGCCAAACCTGTGGCGCTCGAACGGGTTCCTTGCAGCCTGGGTGGCGACAAAAACCATCGTGGGCGAGTTCGACGATGCCTGGAACCGGATGCTGCCGCTGTACGACCGAGGCACCGATTGGCCCCTGACCGAATGCACGGTCGCGAAGGTGGGCGGGTCCTGTCCGGACGGGATGGAGCGCACCATCGAGTTTCCCGTGGCTCTGCGCAAGCACCTCGAGGAGGAGGGTTATATCCCGAAGAGCGCCCCGGCTCCTCGGCCGGAAAGTGTCGCGGTCGCGCGGCCCACGCCTGTCGCGCCGAGCCCGACCCCCAAGGAGGAGAAGCGTGCGTCCTCGGGGACAGGCTTCTTCGTCAGCCGGGAGGGACATGTCGTCACGAACAACCACGTGATCGAGGGTTGCACTTCCGTCCAGATCAAGCCTTCCAACGGCTCGCCCCTTCCAGCGAGAATCCTGGCCCGTGACACGACCAATGATCTGGCACTGCTGAAGGCCGACCAACCGACGGATAAGTTCGCGACTGTCCGAGCAGGCGTTCGTCTCGGGGAAGCAGTCGCGGCCTTCGGTTTCCCGCTCAACAGCGTCCTGGCGAGCTCCGGCAACTTCACCCTCGGCAACGTGACCGCACTGGCTGGCATCGGGGACGATAGCCGCTTTCTCCAGATCTCAACTCCGGTTCAGCCGGGGAACAGCGGTGGGCCGCTGCTGGACGAGAGTGGCAATGTCGTCGGCGTGGTGCCATCCAAGCTCAACGCTCTCAAGACGGTGGTCGCCATTGGAGACGTCCCCCAGAACGTGAACTTCGCGATCAAGGCAGGGGCGCTGGCCACGTTCCTGGAGAGCACCCGGGTCGAGGTTCTGCCTGCCTCTAGCGTGTCACGCCTCTCGCCGCCCGATCTGGCTGACGTGGCCAGCAGCATCAGCGTGTTCGTCAGATGTGACTGAGAGGCTAGCCCATCGATCGTTTTAGAAGGCGAACACATTCGGGCACCGAGTTGACCGAGGTGTGCGGCAACACGAAAACTCTCGTGACCTCCGACTGGTGATGCAGCGCAAGAGGTCCTCGGCGGCACTGTTCATCAGGTCAACGATGGTCTGCAAAGGAATGACGATCCGAAGGCGGTATTCCTTGGCCGGGATGTCAGGAAATGATGGTATCGTCCCCAAACCAGGCTGAAATAGCCCGGTTTGGGGGAAGGGCGGAGCTGTTAAGCAAATCGGGCCGCCATATGGCTGCTTTGGGCAATTAAATCGTGCGAGCTACACTCTCGTTCAATGAGCAGGTTTTGGAACGCATCCGTCAAGGAAGTGGGAGACATGAACCTGTCGAAGCTGCCCCTGAAGCCTCTGACGACGTCGAATGATGTGGCGAGGTCCCGATCCTCGAGGAACGTGCTATAAGCCTCGCTCTCGATGGACGAGATCGCTGCCGTCGCCGCCTTCAGGAAACGCCGGCCGAGAAAATCGTCAAGGAGGCGTCGCAACATCGAGATTTGCTGTCCTTGGGGGAGTACTTGAGAAAGGGAGCGGGGATGAGACAGCGGCGTCATTCGAAGGCCGTGATACGCTAGGCGTTCAGGTCGTCGACTAGGTGATATGAGCCTGAGCCACCTTCTGAGTTGACCCGGCTGAACTCTTCCAGCACCCGGGACCTCGTGAGCCAAGTGTCAAAATCCAGATGCCCTGCGGCATCGAACATGTCCAGGACGGAGCAACAGAGCCGCTTCAGCGCTTCGTAGTAATCCGCTCTCAACTCTTCGATGGTGACGGTGAGATCCGTGGCGATGCGCTGGCTTGAGGTGGGGACCGGACTGACCAAGCTGTAACCATTGCCGTACATCAGGTGGCGTCCATCCATTCCATGCGAATCGACATAGAGGAGAATTCGGTCGGCGCCCTCAACGCATCTTGACGTCAGAGTGGCATGGGCCAGAAGCGCGTGCATTCTCATGATCAACTGCGTCGTGGTGATGAACGGGTTCTTCGGTCGGAGCCGCAGTGCCTGGTAGTCTTCCCGATAGCTCTTGCTGATCGTAAAGACGCCGGCCCTGTACACCCGCCAGTAGTCGAGGCTCCCGAAGAAGACCGTTCGCTCGCCGTTCCGCATCCCTTCCACCCCGGGATAGTCCCTGTCGTCGATCATCCAGACCCGGCTGCGCGGCGCGACATCAGGGCTGTCCAAGAGGATGAAATCGTGCCAGCCATGATGGGCATATCGGTCCATCTGGCCGCTGACCTGGCGCAGCAGGGCCATCGGTCGGTCCAGGTGGATCAGCCCGCCGCTGGCCGCGAGCAGGCCATAGCCCATAGCCATGTGGTTTTGGGAAATGCCGAGCACCATTGCTTTCTCTGCCGGGTCGAAGCCCTCTGAGAACTGCATATTTTCAATCTGCGCGATGAAGTCTTTCCTGGTGTCCTCCGTCAGCCTCTTCAGCAGGATCAGTGACGGGTTCTCGCCCATCGCGGGCGTAGCTGGAGGATTCGCATGCCCGGGGAAGGAGCCTCCCGTCTGAATGAGAGGCAGGAGCGCATCCAGGACTGTCTGGGTGATGGCCTTGGACATCGCGTCGATCTGCTGCTGCGAGATTTCCTGCTGGAGCCGCTCCCGGATATCCGCGCGGTTCTGGATGCAGCGTTCGGAAATCTCGTGCCAGTGTTCCATCTTACGGATTGGGACGCTCTGGGGGCCGACGTCCCGGATATAGATGGTCGCCTGCCTGAGCGACTGAGAGTTCTCGGTGCTTTCCGGTGCGTTCCGCGTGGAGTAGATTGGCATGCCCTTGTGGGATGGGATCTCGACCACGGGGTACGTGACCCCGTTTTCGTGGACATGCATGTGCACCAGGCACTGGAACTCGGGCTCCAGGTACCGTTTGATGATCCCTGAAATGGCATCCTGATTGTAACGCTCAGCGGGAAAGTCCGGGTCTTGCTCCTGTGGCCGGCACTGCTTGTCGACACCAAAGATAAGAAAGCCTCCGCCGTGGTTGGCGATGGCCGCTAGGTGCATGGCGATATCGGCGCGTGCTGACTTCGAGACCCAGATGTCCATCCATTGCTTGAATTCGATGCCGAGGTTCTCATTCCCTCCGGCCAAGAGTCCCTTGAAGTCGATCATTGGCGATTCGCCCCAGAGGATTGGGCATCCTTGAGGTCCGTAGGGCTCGTCCCAATCAGTCCCTGAAGACGTGGGCCGGGCCTGGAGGTCGTTGGATGCGCGTTTGGTTGTTTCCGCCAGCCGCAAGGTGCGAAGCCTGTTGTATCGCTCAAGCCAGTCTGCGAAGAGATCTCGCTAGGGTTGAGTGCCTGCGCAGACGGATAGACCTCGGCGTCACGTTCTCGGGCCATTGAAGAAAAGGCCGGATTTCCGGCCTTTTCGCTTGTCAAATCGGGGTGCGGCATCTTCTGGCCAGTTTTGCGGACACACACTGGGTCAAATTGGCCAACCCTAAAGAGCGTCCATAATAATATCGTTACCATCTCTACTCTTTACGAACACCCCGTCGTGCTGCCGCACGTGTCGCACTTCAAGCACGTCCCGTTTCGCACCAGCGTGAAGTTGGCGCATTCGGGGCAGGCTTCGCCGACATAGCCCTTCATCTTGGCCTCGGCGCGCCGGTCGGCGACGGACGGGGCCGCGAAGGCGAGCTTGGACATTTCCGCTTCGCCGACCTTCTCCTCCGCCTGCACGGCGGGTTGGGCGAGTTCGCCCTTGAGGGCGTTCGCGCCGATCGTCAGACCGGGCGAGCGCTGGCTGATGCCTCCGGCGCTGCCGCCGCCGCCCGGGATGAGCATGAGGCGGTCGGAATTGCCGCGCACGAAGCCGCGGGACACGATGGCCGTGGCCGGCGCGGGCTCCGGGGCCTTCGACTGGGCTTCGCCCGACCCGATGGTGGTGGGGCCGGCTTCCGACGGATCCACGTGGGCGAGGTCGTTGCGGCCGAGATAGGACACGGCGAGCTCGCGGAACACGTAGTCGAGGATCGAGGTCGCGGACTTGATGCGTTCGTTGCCCTGGACGAAGCCCGCCGGTTCGAAGCGCGTGAAGGTGAAGGCCTCCACGTATTCCTCCAGCGGCACGCCGTATTGCAGGCCGAGCGAGATCGCGATGGCGAAGTTGTTCATCATGGCCCGGAAGGCGGCGCCTTCCTTGTGCATGTCGATGAAGATCTCGCCGAGGCGTCCGTCGTCGTACTCGCCGGTGCGCAGGTACACCTTGTGGCCGCCGACCACGGCCTTCTGGGTGTAGCCCTTGCGGCGGTCGGGCATCTTCTCGCGGTCGCGCAGGGCCACCACGCGCTCGACGATCTTCTCGACGATCTTCTCCGACACGTGGGCGGCTTTTGCTGCGGCCGGCATGGCGGCGAGAGCTTCGGCGGCGTCCTCCGCGTCCTCGTCCTCATCGGCGATGAGGGCGGAGTTGAGCGGCTGCGAGAGCTTGGAGCCGTCGCGGTAGAGGGCGTTGGCCTTCAGCGCCAGCTTCCAGGACAGCATGTAGGCGTTCTTGCAATCCTCGACGGTGGCGTCGTTGGGCATGTTGATGGTCTTGGAGATCGCCCCCGAGATGAAGGGCTGCGCGGCCGCCATCATGCGGATATGGCTCTCCACCGAGAGATAGCGCTTGCCGATCTTGCCGCACGGATTGGCGCAGTCGAACACCGGGTAGTGCTCCACTTTGAGGAAGGGAGCTCCCTCGAGAGTCATCGCTCCGCAGATGTGGATGTTCGCGGCCTCGATGTCGGCCTTCGAGAAGCCGAGGAACGACAGCAGGTCGAAGGACGGATCGTTGAGCTTCTCCGCCGGGACTTTGAGCGTGCCGGTGAGGAAGTCCTCGCCGAGCGTCCAGCGGTTGAACACGAACTTGATGTCGAAGGCCGATTTCAGGCCCTTCTCCACCGCGTCGATCTTGTCGTCCGTGAAGCTCTTGGTGCGCAGCGAGCCGGGGTTGATGGCAGGCGCTTGGCGCATGGAGCCGTGGCCGACCGCATAGGCCTCGATCTCGGCGATCTCATGCTCGCGGTAGCCGAGCGCGCGGAGCGCATCGGGCACGGCCCGGTTGATGATCTTGAAGTAGCCGCCGCCGGCGAGCTTCTTGAACTTCACGAGCGCGAAGTCGGGCTCGATGCCGGTGGTGTCGCAATCCATCACGAGGCCGATGGTGCCCGTGGGGGCGATCACGGTGGATTGCGCGTTGCGGTAGCCGTTCTTCTCACCGAGCTGGAGGGCCTTGTCCCAGGCGGACTTGGCATGGGCGACGAGGTCCTGGTCGGGGCAGGAGGCGTGATCGAGCGGGACCGGGTTGACGGCCAAGCCCTCATAGCCCTGAGCCTCGCCATGAGCCGCGCGGCGATGGTTGCGGATCACGCGCAGCATATGCTTCGCGTTGGCCTTGTAGTTCGGGAAGGGACCGAGCTCACCGGCCATCTCGGCGGATGTCGCATAGGACACGCCAGTCATGATCGCCGTGATCGCGCCGCCGAGCGCACGGCCCGCGTCGGAATCGTAAGGAAGGCCCATGGTCATGAGCAGGCCGCCGATATTCGCGAAGCCGAGGCCGAGCGTGCGGTACTCGTAGGAGAGCTGCGCGATTTCCTTCGACGGGAACTGCGCCATCATCACGGAGATTTCGAGGACCACCGTCCAGAGGCGGCAGGCATGCTCGAAGGATTCCGCATCGAACTTGTGGTTCTGGCGGTCGAAGAACTGGAGCAGGTTGGCGGAGGCGAGATTGCACGCCGTGTCGTCCAGGAACATGTATTCCGAGCACGGGTTCGACGCCCGGATGCGGCCACCGGCGGGGCTGGTGTGCCAGTCGTTCATGGTGGTGTTGAAGTGCAGGCCGGGATCGGCGGACGCCCAGGCGGCGTGGCCGATCTGCTCCCACAGGTCGCGGGCCTTGAGGGTCTTCACCACCTTGCCGTCCTTGCGGGCGGTGAGGTGCCAGTCGGCATCGTTCTCGACGGCGCGCAGGAAGTCGTCGGTGAGCGAGACGGAGTTGTTGGAGTTCTGGCCGGAGACGGTGAGGTACGCTTCCGAATCCCAGTCGGTGTCGTAGACCGGGAAGTCGATATCCGTGTAGCCCTGCTTGGCGAACTGGATGACCCGCTTGATGTAGTTGTCCGGAATCTGCACCCGGCGGGCCAGCTTGATCTCCTTCTTCAGAGCCGGGTTCTTCTCCGGATCGAAGCAGGCATCTCCTTGAGCCTCGCAGTTGATGCAGGCCTTCATGATGGCCTTCAAGTGCTTGGCGGCGAGCTTGGAGCCGGTGACGAGGGCCGCGACCTTCTGCTCCTCCTTCACCTTCCAGTCGATGTAGGATTCGATGTCCGGATGATCGACGTCGACCACCACCATCTTGGCCGCGCGCCGCGTGGTGCCGCCCGACTTGATGGCGCCGGCTGCCCGGTCGCCGATCTTGAGGAAGCTCATGAGGCCCGACGAGCGGCCGCCGCCGGAGAGCTTCTCGCCCTCGCCGCGCAGCTTGGAGAAGTTGGAGCCGGTGCCGGAGCCGTACTTGAACAGGCGCGCCTCGCGGACCCACAGATCCATGATGCCGCCGTCGTTCACCAGGTCGTCCTCGACGCCCTGGATGAAGCAGGCATGGGGCTGCGGGTGCTCGTAGGAGGACTTGGACTTGGTGAGCTTGCCAGTCTTGTAGTCCACGTAATAGTGGCCCTGGCTCGGGCCATCGATGCCGTAGGCCCAGTGCAGGCCGGTGTTGAACCATTGCGGGGAGTTCGGCGCCACCATCTGGTTGGCGAGCATGAAGCGCAGCTCGTCATAGAAGGCCTGGGCGTCTTCCTCGGACGAGAAATAGCCGCCTTTCCAGCCCCAATAAGTCCAGCAGCCGGCAAGGCGGTCGAAGACTTGCTTGGAGGAAATCTCGGAGCCGAGGCGCTGGTCCTCGGGCAGCTGGCTGAGGGCCGCCTCGTCGGGCACGGAGCGCCACAGCCAGGACGGGACGTCGTTCTCCTCGACCTTCTTCAGGCGGGCTGGAACGCCGGCCTTGCGGAAATACTTCTGGGCCAGCACGTCCGAGGCCACCTGGCTCCAGGTCTCGGGAACCTCGATGTTCTCGAGCTTGAAGACCACCGAGCCATCCGGATTGCGGATCTCGCTCGTGGCGAGCCGGAAGGCGAGGGAGGAATAAGGCGATTGGCCAGACTTCGTATAACGCCGCTCGATCCGCATGGTCACATTCCTAAGTATCGGGGACAAACGTCCCCGTGGCCGCGATTTGCCCCGCAGCTCATCAGCCCACAATTATTGTTCGACGCCCCAACGATCCGTTCTTTCGGATCGCCACACGCAACACGCCCGAGTTACGGCCTCGTCCAGACGTCACGGGTCACGCGGCAACACGGTTGCCACGCGGCTCTGACGCTCACTCTGGGGAGTTTCAACCGGCCTTTTCGGGTCGGTCACCGGTCTCTGGTCGGTACCCCGGCAAGCTAGTCGTGTTGCGAGCCTTACGTCAAGAACTTGTGTCGCGGCTCACGGTTCCAACTATATATAGTGTGGAGAGTGTTAAGAATGTGGAAAACTGGCTAAGCCACAGAGACTCCTCCGAGAATCCGTTCCGGGAATCCGCAATGGCCAAGCTTCGCCGGCTCAGAGTCGTTTCAAATTGAGCCCGGATGTTGTGCCGGCGCATCAATCGGGGCCGGGGAGGGGGAGAGTTGCTCACGGCCCAGAAAAGCGCCGGATTCCCATGCATTCAGGCGAAAGCCGACTTGGTGTCACCTCGGCCGAATCGAGCTGACCGATTCTGGTCTCGGTGATTGGGTCTGAGTCGCGACCATGGCCGAGAAGGCGCCCATCGGGGTGCAACCCTCGCACAGAAAAACCCTTGCACAGGAGCCGACGGGTTCTTGGCCTTTCGAACCCGAGTCAGCTTTCAGATGCAGCCGCCAGAAATCCCCCGATCTCAACCGCACAGGTTACAACCCAGCATACAATCGGGACGAATTGCACCTCTTGCGAGTGGCTAGGAATATTGTAACGATATATCAGTGGGGGCGCTGAAAGGGCTGTAGTAGGTTCGTGGAGCGCAGTCGCCACTGCAACAAGCAGACCAGGAAAAATCAATGGCAATGAATCTTCAGACGGCAATGGAAATGCTGGAGGACATGGTCCTGAACGGCACGCCCGCGATTGCCACCGTGTCCATCGGCTACGTGCCGACGCCCGGAAACGTAGGCTCGGGCAGCGACACGTCCGGCGGCTCGCAAGACGACGAGATCAGCGACGAAGAGTTCCAGCAGATCAACGCCCAGATTGCGGCGCAGTTGTTCGAGAACATCAACGCGTTGATCGCCCAAGGTGGAGCGGAGGACGGCTACACCCAGGAGATCGCGGATCTTGTCTTCGACACCCTTTTCGGCGGGCTCACGGGCAGCGGCACGGGCGGGAGCGGATCGGGCGGGACCGATGGCGGCACGCCACAATATACAGATGCTGACATATTCGGCCCTAAGACGGGTGGGCCAACTCATAAAACCTGGAAGCCTCCTGCGGACTGGGTTCTCGCCAACCGCAAGGTGCTGTCGATGGAGCCGGGAACAGTGATTGAGTCCGAAGCTGGCGAAATTCTTATCGACAAGAACTCTGATGGCTATTGGACGCTCGAGAGCGAGGCCGACCCCCGCACTTATTATCTCGTTCGCGGGAATAACGGATGGTTATACTGGGCGCTGCCGGACAAGAACGGCAAAATTCCGGATCCCGGCTACAAGATTACGCTGACGGTTCAGAACGCCGATGGCAGCAGTAACACGGTGGATTTCGTCTCCGGATCGAGCGAAGACGACGTTATCGTCGGCAGCGGCTTCCTGGATGGTGACAACGGCGACGACACGATCACCGGAGGGGCGCAAGCGGACGTCCTGAAGGGCGGCGTCGGCCACGACGTCCTGAACGGCGGCGCCGGTGACGATCTATTGTACGGCGGCGCGGGCGTGAACCGGCTCGTCGGCGGCGAGGGCTTCGAT
>NZ_JAYGGM010000013.1:0-135202 GCF_036314085.1 Microvirga sp. CF3016 | reverse complement strand
GTACGTGAACAGCGTCAGGGGTTTTTGCTCGTCCGGAGCCCGCGGCCCCGTCGAGCACACCGCCAGGATACGCGCCAAGTCACCGTGCAGAACGGCCGTAGTGCTTGCCGATCAGGCGCATGGACCGGGCGAGGTTGTGCAACCGCCAGGTCTTCTTGCCCAAGCGATCCAGGGTATGGCGGGCGCATCGAAATGCCGACGCTCGACCGGCTCGCGAAGAACGGCCTGACCTATACGCAATGGCACACGACCGCGGTGTGCTCGCCGACCCGCTCCTGCTTCCTGACCGGCCGCAACCACCACGCCAACGGTTTCGGCTCGATCTCGGAATCGGCCACGGGGTTCCCCGGCTACAACGGCCATATCCCACTGGAGAACGGCACGATCGCCAGCATCCTGCGCGACGCCGGCTGGAGCACGTTCTGGGTCGGCAAGAACCACAACGTGCCGGTGGACGCCTTCGGCATGAGCTCCTCCAAGAAGCGCTGGCCGCTGGGCCTGGGCTACGACCGCTTCTACAGCTTCATCGGCGGCGAGACGAACCAGTGGTTCCCGGAACTGATCGAGGACAACCATTTCGTCGACCAACCGGCGCAGCCCAAGGATGGCCACCATTTCTCCAAGGACATCGCCGACAAGGCGATCACCTTCATCCGGGACTCCAAGCAGGGCGATCCCGACGATCTTCTACTGCGCCGACAACGGCGCATCAGGGGCGCATCAGGCGAAGGCTCGCCAAGCGGTTCGGTCAACGAGAACCTGTTCTTCAACGGCTTCCCGGATGACGTGAGCCGCAACCTCCCGATGATCGACAAGCTCGGCTCGCCGGACGCCTACAACCACTATCCCACCGGCTGGGCCGTGGCGTTCTCGACGCCCTACCGCATGTTCAAGCGTTATGCGTCCTACGCCGGCGGAACCTGCGATCCCATGGTGATCCATTGGCCGCAGGGCATCAAGGCGAAGGGCGAGGTGCGTCACCAGTATCATCACTGCACCGACATCGTGCCGACGATCCTGGAGGCCTGTGGCGTACCCATGCCCGAGCTGATCGACGGCGTGAAGCAGGCGCCGCTGGCCGGCGTCTCGATGCTTTACAGCTTCGACAGCCCGGATGCGCCGGCCACCAAGCAAACCCAGTACTACGAGATGCTCGGTACCAGGGGCATCTGGTCGAAGGGTTGGAAGGCCGCCACGATCCACGCGCCGCTTACATCCGATCAGGGGAACTTCGACAAGGCCGTCTGGCAGCTCTTCCACACCGACACGGATCGGGCGGAGGCACGCGACCTTGCGGCCGAGCACCCCGACAAGCTGAAGGAACTCGTCGCGCTCTGGTTCTCGGAGGCGGAGAAGAACAACGTCCTGCCGCTGGTCGATCTGGGCGTCCGCGCCATGCACGAGGCCGAGTACCACGCGCCGAAGCGCGACCGGTATGTCTACTATCCCGGCACCATCGAGGTGCCCGAGGCCGCCGCCGCCCGCACGCTGGGCGTCTCCTTCAACATGCTGGCCGAGGTGGAGTTCACCGGCGACAGCCAGGGTGTGATCGTGCCCCAGGGTTCGCGCTTCGGCGGCTACTCGCTGTTCGTGAAGGGCGGCAAGCTGTTCTACGTCTACAACTTCCTTGGCATCCCTCCGGAGCAGCGGCTGGTCTGCGACGCGCCCAAGCTCGGCAAGCACATCGTCGGGGTCGAGTTCGTCAGTTGCACCACGGAGCGCTCCCGCGGCGTCAGGGCATCCTTGCGGTCACGCCGACGCTTGTGAAGCAGTGTGTCGAGCAGGCCGGCCGCCGGCATAGACCGCCGAAGCGACGATGCCGGGCATATCCATGGACGGAACGGAGACGAACTTGAGTGCGTCGGCCCGGTCCGGCTAACGCGTGGCGGCACTGTCCGGTGCCGGAGCCAAGGCACCCTGGTGATCTCAGCCCGGGTGAAACCCTCCAGGGCACGGCTACGTTAGGCCACGGAAGCCGAGTACATCTTGTCAGCAAGGGAGGGCTGAACATGGTCGCCACGGGAATCAACACTGGCACCGCCACGGGCTCTCCAGAGTACGCGCACGCTGCCCCAACCTCCTTCTGGGCCTTGACCCTTGGCACCATCGGGGTGGTCTACGGCGACATCGGCACCAGCCCACTTTATGCCCTCAAGGAAAGCCTCGCCGCCGCTACCGGACACGCCGGCTCCGGCACTCTCACCCGCGAGATGGTCGTGGGGGTGGTCTCCCTGATCCTGTGGGCGCTGATCATCATCGTGACCATCAAGTACGTGGTCTTGGTCCTGCGGGCTGACAACAATGGCGAGGGCGGCACCCTCTCGCTCGTGACCCTGGCCCAGCGGGCCCTCGGGCACAGCACCGGGATCACGATCATCCTTGGCATGGTCGGCGCCTCGCTGTTCTACGGTGATGTCATCATCACACCGGCCATCTCGGTCCTCTCTGCGGTCGAGGGCCTCAAACTGGTGACACCGGCCTTCGAGCCCTATGTGGTGCCGCTCAGCCTTGTGATCCTGATCAGCCTGTTTGCCGTCCAGCGCTTCGGCACCGCCAGTGTGGCCGCTTGGTTCGGCCCGATCACCACCTTCTGGTTCCTGGTCATGGCCGTGGGCGGCCTGATGCACATCCGGGATGACCTGAGCATCCTCGCTGCCATTAACCCGGTGCATGGTCTCAGCTTCCTGCTGAACCATGGAACGGCTGGGCTCTTCGCGCTCGGCGCGGTGTTTCTGTCCGTGACCGGGGCAGAGGCGCTCTATGCCGACATGGGCCATTTCGGGCGCGCACCTATCCGCACCGCCTGGCTCGGCCTCGTCCTGCCGGCGCTGGCCCTCAACTATCTCGGGCAGGGCGCCATGCTGCTGGCCCATCCCGAGGGATTGGAGAATCCGTTCTTCCTGCTTTATCCCTCCTGGGCCCTGCTGCCGATGGTGATCCTCGCGACGGTGGCCACCATCATCGCCAGTCAGGCGGTGATTACGGGTGCGTTCTCGATCTCGGAGCAGGCGATGCATCTGGGCGTGCTGCCGCGCTTCCGGGTCATGCGCACCTCCGAGACCGAGAAAGGCCAGATCTACATCCCCACGATCAACTGGCTCCTGCTGTTAGCCGTCATCCTGATCGTCGTCCTGTTCGAGTCGTCGAGCGCCTTGGCGGCGGCCTACGGCTTGGCTGTGACTGGTGACATGGTCATTACCTCGTGCCTGCTGTTCATCGTGGCCTGGAAGTTCTGGCGCTGGTCGCCGGCCGTAGCCGCGCTGGTGATCGTGCCATTCCTGGCCATCGAGCTTGTCTTCCTCGGCGCCAACGCGCTCAAGATCCCACAGGGCGGCTGGTTCCCGCTGCTCGTCGGCACCGGGCTGTTCATTCTGATGCGGACCTGGCGCAAGGGCACGCGTCTGCTGGCGGAGATTGCGCACCGGGGTCGCCCACCCTTGTCCGAGTTCATGCGCATGGCCGAGAGCAGCTCGGTGCCTCGGGTGTCCGGCACGGCTATCTTTCCGACCGGCAACGCTCAGGACGTGCCTGCGGCTCTGCTGCACAACATGAAGCACAACAAGGTGCTGCATGACCACAACATCATCCTGACGGTGGTGACCGAGGAGATCCCGCGCCGTCCGGACGACGGCCGCGTCAGCATGGAGAAGCTCTCGGATCGGTTCTCGCGGGTGACAGTGCGGTTCGGCTTCATGGAGAGCCCCAATCTCCCGAAGGCGCTCCGGGCGGCCGGGTTCGATCTCGATAATGCATCGTTCTTCCTGTCACGGCGGGCGCTGCAAGCGTCGGCGCACGCAGGACTGCCGCTGTGGCAGGACTACATCTTCATCCCGCTGGCTCGCTCCGCGAGCGACATCTCGGATCAGTTCTGCATCCCTGGGGACCGGGCGGTCGAGGTGGGGTCGCGGATCACGATTTGACCGCTCAGGGAGCAATCCAGGTTCGCGGGGCACGGCCCCGCGCAAGGTCTGGGACTTAGCGCCTACCCTTCCGATCGCCCGGGGTGGATCACGGGTAGAGCAGCTTGGTAAACAGCCACAGAATGGAGCAGAGGATCGAGTATTGTGCCGTCCGCAACCCGATCCCGTGCCAGTACCTGAAATCCCAGTCCCGCTGGTAGAGCCTGTCACCCATATCGAGAGAGTGGACATTCGCCAGGGCTGCCTTGAACCTCGTCCACGCATGCGAACGGGCGACGATGGACACCCCGCCGAAGACGAGTGCGAGATCCCACAGACGGTCCCTGAAAACAGCCAGTGACAAGTGGCATCCTCACGAGACGGACATGAGCCTGCCCTGACAAATAGGCCTTGAGCCGCGGTTGTCAGTGCCCGGTTGTGGCGTGTGGAGCAGACACCGGCTTCGACTCCGGGGATCCCCGCTCGCGCAGGTAGATGCCGAGCACCAGCAGCGCTGCTCTTTAAGCAGAGAGGCCTTGCCATCGCATAGATTGGGGACGCTTGCCAGCGCGGGGACTGATGCATAACCGTGGGCATATAACGAGAACTGGTCCAATAAGGGACCACTCCTGCGTCAATCTTCAAACAACGCCGGTTTTCCAGGCGATATTATCATGCCCGGAATTTTGGATGTCGGGCTGAAGGTGATCGATAACTATGGTGCTTACTATGTGATTACCAGAATCGGGATCTGTGACCAGCCGGTTGGCCATCTAGGAGCTAACCTCTTAAGAACGATGGTGAGCGTGCTGGGACTCGAACCCAGGACCCTCTGATCAAAAGTCAGATGCTCTGCGATCTACCCAATTTTCTTGAATTCTCTTTTATAGTCATTCGCTTAGTAGAAGAAATTAACGGCGGACGACAAAGCAACGTTTTTTCTCCAAGCGTTGGTGGTTTCAGGTTCCCGCAACCAAACAACAAGCCCCTGACGCTGTTGGCGTACAGGGGCTTTCGCACGTCAGGGCTCGACTTCGAGCGTTATCGGATGGGGCCTCGCCAAGCGCCACGCAAAGTGAGGCTGCGTGGACGTTACCGACTTGGTGCATGGCAAGCCCAACGCGGGCCCTGGCTTGCCAATCGCGCCGTGTGACGGCAATCTCCAGCTCAACAAGACGTTCAGCGGGTGGTTGCCGGAGCATCGTTTCGTCGGGCAACAGGACAAGGGAAGCGACCAAATCATGATGATCGATGGTAGGAATGCCGATGCCGGCAAGTCAGACGATGCGGCTTTGCTCGGACACCGGGCGGGACTTCTCAGCCGCCGGTCGTTTCTGGTCGGCTCGGCCGCCGGTATCGGCGCGCTGGGGCTGGCCGGTTGCGTGACAACCGACGGCATGAGCCTTGCCGAGGCGAGACAAGTCTACGGGCCGGTGCCCGATGAGAAATTCCCGATCCCGGCGATCGATGTCAGCAAGGTCGATCCGAAATACTACCGCCGGACCGTTCGCTACGACACCAAGGAGGCGCCCGGTACGATCATCGTCGACCCCGGCAACTACTATGTCTACCGTATCGAGGACGACGGAAACGCCACCCGCTACGGGGCCAATGTCGGCCGTGACGGGTTCCGGTGGAATGGCGAGGCTTATGTGGGTCGCAAGGGCGAATGGGCGACCTGGACCCCGCCCAAGGAGATGATCCGGCGCCAGCCCGAGGCGGCCAAATGGGCCCGCGGCATGCCGGGCGGCCTCGACAATCCGCTCGGTGCCCGCACGCTTTATCTCTATCAGAACGGCGCCTACACGCTCTACACGATCTACGCCAGCCTCGACGCCGAATCCATCGGCACAGGCATCACGAGCGGCTGCGTCGGCCTCCTGACCCAGGACATGATGCACCTGTACTCACGGACCCCGGTCAAGACGAAGGTGATCGTCCTGCCGGCATAGCAACGGCGCCAGGCCCGTTCCGGGCGCTGCCGGTGCGGGCAGCGCAACCAACAGGCCCGTTGCAGCCTCGGCGGCGTCAGGTCCCCGCAGCCAAACGACACCACACAACAACTCCATGGGGATCGCCCCGCGGGGGCTTGCGTTCAAGCGCCTGAAATCCCGTAAAGCGGGATCCAAATCCGAGGCCGTCTGTTGTGCCTTGAGAACCCATCTTCGCAGCACCGATGGCCCATGGAGATCGTTTCCGCCTTCCAGATCCTGCCCTCGGACGACGAGGAGAAGCCAGGGGCCTACGCGGTCTTTCCTTATGACCGCGATCTGGTGCATCGGTTCCGCGACAGCTTTCCGCGGGCGCGCTGGCGGGGGGAGGAGGTGCGGTGGTTCGTGCCGGGAAAAACGGCCGTGCAGCGGCTCGATGCCTGGATGGCACAGGAACTGGAAACGCTCGATCGGCATGCCGACGCCAAGGGCCGGGATGCCTTCGTCTTCGAGCCGCTCGAGAGCCGTTATCTGACGGTCGCAGACGATCTCAAGGTGCGTACGCCCTATTCCCGCACGATCGTGGAGGCCCTTCGGTCGATCCCCTGGGCCCATTGGGACCCGGAGGAGAGGATCTGGCACGTGCCGTTCCGATCCTACGAGGAGCTGAAGGCACGCTGGCCCGAGATCGAGGAGGCGGCGCGGCGTAACGAGCCCGACGCCCGGCGTAAGCGCCGGGAAGAGCAGCGAAGGGAGGCCTCGGAAGAGACCGGACAGGTCCAGGCCGAGCGGCGGCGCAGGCGCTATCCCGTGCCGGCTGACGACCTGCCGCCACTCGGCTTTCCGCTGTCGACGAAAAGCTGGGGTGTGGTGGTGTTCGAGGCGATTGACGTCGATCCGATCGACGAGCCCGCGGCGACCGGGCTTTACGCCCATGTCCGCGGCGATCCTGCCCGCTTTGTCTGGGCCCATTGGCGGATGCCGACGCTCCAGGAAATCTACCGCGCGAAACCGGTTCCGACCGAAGAGGATCCGGACGTCCGCTCCGTTCGCGGCTGGTGGTGGGCGAGACGGGACGAACTGCAGGAGAGGGCCCGCAAGCTGCGGGAGGTGGAGCGGGCGCAGCGCTCGCGTCATCTGGCCCGCAAGGCATCGGCCCGGATGTGAGATGCGGGAAACAGGCACAAAAAATCCGGGCGGGAGGCCCGGATTCTGAAAGCTTGCAATGCGCGTTCCTTAGAGCATCGTGCGGAAAAGTAGACCCGCTTTTCGCTGACGCGGCCCTTCGGGTCCGCACGAACGATGCTCCCATCCAAAGAGGAAGCATCGGATGTATCCTAAAAGTGCAAGACCACTTTTGGGTTCGATGCTTTAGAACGGGATGTCGTCGTCGAAATCGCCGTGGCGGGAGCTGCCGGCCGGCTCGGGCCTGCGCTCCATGGGAGACGATCGTCCGAAGTCTCCGCCGCGGGCGATCTGGCCCGGCTCCTCGTCGCCGAGCTCGGAGGCCCCACCGCCGCGGCTGTCCAGGATCGTCAGCTCGCCGCGGAAGCGCTGCAGCACCACCTCGGTGGTGTACTTCTCCTGGCCGCTCTGATCCTGCCACTTGCGCGTCTGCAGCTGGCCCTCAACGTACACCTTCGAGCCCTTCTTCAGGTACTGCTCGGCCACCCGGGCCAGGTTCTCGTTGAAGATCACCACCGAGTGCCACTCGGTCTTCTCCTTGCGCTCGCCCGTGCCCTTGTCCTTCCACGTCTCCGACGTGGCAATCCGCAGGTTCACCACCGGCTCCCCGTTCGACAGACGCCGCACCTCCGGATCCCGCCCCAGATTGCCCACCAGGATCACCTTGTTCACACTGCCCGCCATGACGGCCTCTCCACTTCATCTCTCCTGAACGGCTGAAGCATCAGGATGCTCCACGTTTTCAGGTCGGTTGCACATTCCTGCCTTCGAGAGGCATCACCTATTGTTCTATATTTGTTCCACGTGAAACACAAGCAGAGAGTCGCCTCATGGGCGTCTCTCGCCTCGGGAAAGGACGGGACCACCCGTGCCCAAAATGGCGAGAGGCGTGTTATGTCCGGTAAGGATAGACGCCAAGCTTGGGGAGGCAGCCTTGATCGACGAGATCTTGGACGAAGCGGCCGTTGCCGCAGCATGGGATCGCAATGCCGCTCTGTGGACGCAGGAGGTTCGCAGCGGGTTCGACCTGTACCGCGAGCTTTACACATTGCCCGCCTTCCTGAATTTCATGCCGTCGATCTCAGGAAAGCAGGTGATCGATCTGGGCTGCGGCGAGGGCTCGAATACCCGCCGGTTCGCGCAGCTCGGCGGGACGATGACGGGAGTTGATCTCTCGGCCGAGATGATCGGACAGGCGCGGGCGAAAGAAAAGGAGGAGCCTCTCGGGATCGCTTATGAGGTCGGATCCTTCACTGATCTCTCGTCTTTTGCCGACGAGGCGTTCGACTGCGCCGTGTCCACCATGGCGCTCATGGATGGCCCCGATCTGCCGACTGCGCTGAACGCCGCTTATCGCGTGCTGAAGCCTGGCGGCGCCTTGTGCTTCAGCGTTCTGCATCCCTGCTTCATCACGCCCGCCATCCGATGGCTAACCGATGAAACGGGCGCTTACCATGGCCTTCGTGTCGGTCGCTATTTCGAGAGAACGCCCTTCATCGAATACTGGCGTTTCAGCAGACGTTCGGATGAGAGCCGGCGGCAAGTCGCTGGAGAACCCTTCGCGGTGCCGCGATTCCCGCGAACTCTCTCCGACTACATCAATGCTGTGAGCGAAGCAGGCTTCCGTCTTGCGAGGATTGAGGAGCCGCGGCCGAGCGAGGACATGGCCCGCAAGCACGAATGGCTGAACCGCTGGTACCAGCACGCCCCGCTCGTGCTGTTCATCCTGGCCGTCAAGTCTTGAGGGATGTAAAAACAGCGGCGCCAGGGGCGCCGCTGTTAGGAGAACTGATTTACTCTGCAGCCTGGAGATAGACGACCTTCGACTGCTCGCTGCGAACCTCGCGCAGGGTGCGCGCCATATAGGCCAGCTGCTCGATGGCCTTGTCGAGGTCGAGCTTGGTGCCGGCCTCGAGATCGTAGGCTCGGCGGCCCCGGTAAAGCCGGTTGACCTGGCTCTCCATCTCGACGGCAGCCTCGCGGATGCGGTGGACGAGGGTGTCGGCAATGACGTTGGCGTTGTCGTCGACAACGCAGAATCCGACATCGCTTGCGCGGACCTTGGCCATGGGGTGATACCTCTTCTTGTTGTTTCGTCTTTAGGCGACGGCCCGCTGTCCATGCTCTGCGTAGACGCCGAGCCGGCGAGCCAGGGAATGTTTCGTCACAGGTCCCACCCAGGGCAGCGTCGCGAGGAAGCGCAGCTTGTCGGGACAGGCGTTGTAATCGTCGAACAGCCGCTCCCGTTCGCGCCAGACTCTGTCGATCGCCTCGGCCTTGGCGGGATGGCGAAAGCCGACCCGCGCGGTCGATCCGAACGCGAGCGCGCGCATGCAGCGCTCGAAGGTGCGGCGACCGACGTTCGGCGTCACGCTCGCATGACAGATCGCCTCGATGACGTGCTGCGCAAACTCATCCGCCGTTTCAGGAGAGGCCGTCTCCGCTTCGGAGATCTCTCCCTGAAAAGCAGTCGCGCCGTAGCGCATGGTCTCTTCAAGTCCGAAGCTCGGCATTCCTCTCACCGTATGGTCCAGGCCGCCTGCAGCAGCCGGACGAGCTTTGTCCCTGTCTTCCGGATCCGCCGCTGCGCCCGCCAGGGGAGGACGGATTCCAGCGCCGAGCTCGGGCGTTCGGGACGGTTACGCAGGGTCTTTAGAAACGGGCGCGCGCCTGTTCGCGGGCGGATGCGCCAGATATCATCCGCGCCCGGAAAACCTTGGCCGTTCAAGGGTTTCTCTGACGAGCGCGGCTCAATGAAGATGGGGTTTGAGCCCTGCGAATGCAAGCGTTGCGGGATGAGCGGAACGGGGTTTGATCCCTGGTTGGATCGTCTTGCAACCTTCGGCCAGGGCGAGATTTCGCAGCGTGCCATCTTGAACGTCTGCGCCAATTCCGCGCCCGTGGTGACGCCGTAGACGGATGCCGCGCAGGAGAAGGCTTCGGAGAACGGCTGCATGGCGCACCAGCTCTTCTCGGCCATGTGCAGCGGCCACGTCCACAGACCATCCTCCCGGCGCTGGCCGAGGCTCTCGCGGTCGATGAAATAGCCGGTTCGCTTGTGCTCCAGGCCGCTTTCGATCACGAGCCATTCCTCGTTCTCGAAGATCGGTCGTTCATCCGTCATGACGGTCATCGCAGGATCCTTTGCGGCGGTGAGGCGCGGCTGCCCTAATGGCGTCACATCCACGACGCATACAGAGGATGCGAACAAACCAAGAACATACTCCCGGCAGCCGCTATGTCAAGCAAAGCCGGCAATTTGGGACTGTAATCTTGGAGTAACCGATACTATGTGGAGGGTGTGATGCCAGGATTGAAGAGATCGCTCTCGATCCCGCTCAAAAAGAGGCAAAGTCGTTGCGGCGAAATATCGCTGGCGATAACTGAAGCTCGACCATTCCAACGCAGCGGATTCGCCACGTCATGACCAACCTGACACGCTTCGAGACGGACCAGCTCCGGCGCCTGGAGGAGATGCGCAAGGCCTTCGACAAGCTGAAGGCCGAGCGGATCCGGGCCGAGGGCGAGGTCGAGCGCCTGGCGCGCGAGCTCGAAGAGGCGAGGGCTCTCGCTCTGTCGGAATTCGGCACCGATGACGAAAGCCAGATCCAGGGTTTGATCGAGGATGCTCAGGCACGCAATGCCAAGCTCGCGGAAGAATTCGGCGCGGCTTTGCGCGAGGTCGAAACCCGTCTCAAACAGCTTGGAGACGAGCGTTGATCGCACCCGCCATCGATCGTGACGTCACGCAGGCGCAGGCTGTCCTCGCGCGTCTGGAAGGGCGGCGCGATGCGCTGCGGATGCGGCGCGAGGAGCTGACGCGCGAGATCGAGCTCGCCAAGGGGCGGCTTGCCGTCAAGGACGAGGTGGAAGCCTTCATCGAGGCCGTGCATGGCTCGGCCAGCCGCCGCAGCCTGTCCGCGTTCGAAACCCTGCTGACGGCCCTCGTGCAGGAGGTGCTGCCGGGCGAAAAGCCCGTGGCTCTCGATCTCTCGACGGAGCGCGGCCTGGCCTCCCTCGACATCTGCGTGCGCCGTCCCGACGGAACGCTCGAGGACGTGCTGGAGGACAATGGCGGCGCGCTGACCAATGTGATCGGCATGGCGCTCCGGCTGATCGCTGTGGTCAAGGCGGATGTCGCCCGTTTCCTCGCTCTCGACGAAGCCGATTGCTGGATCGCACCGGATCGCGTCTCGTCCTTCTACAAGGTGTTGGAGGACGGTGCCGCCCGTCTCGGCGTGCAATGCCTGGCGGTGTCGCATCATGATCTCTCCCAGTTCTCGGGCAAGTTCCACATCGCCCGCATCGTCGGAGAGCCTGTCTCCGGCGTCGATGTGCAGTCCCCCGACACCGGAGCCGCGTGGGACGATGCGCAGCCGGGCCTGCGGTTCATCCGGCTCGTCAACGTGCAGGCCTACAAGGACGCGACGCTTCATCTGGGCCCCGGCGTGAATGCGCTGATCGGCCCGAACAACCGCGGCAAGTCGACCTTCATCCGGGCCTTGCGCGCCGTGTTCTATGGCGAAGCCCGCGACAGCCTCGTGCGGGCTGGCGCCAAGGCGGCCAGCGTCGAGATCGGCGTTGCCGGAAACCGGGTCTTGCGCTTCACGCGCCAGCCCCGCCGCTCGCCCGTCAACATCTGGTCTCTGCATGAGGCTGACGGCTCCGTCGTCGAGGAGCAGGGCATGCGCTACGAAACCGGCGGGCGCAACGTGCCCGATTGGGTCGCCGATCTCATCCGCATCCGCAAGGTGGAGGATCTCGACGTTCACATCGCGCATCAGAAGTTTCCGGTGTTCCTTCTCGGAGAGGCGCCGTCCCGCCGCTCCGCCGTTCTCTCGATCGGCCAGGAGGCGGGCTATATCCGCGACATGCTCGTCATCCATCGCGAACGCTGCCGGCGGGACAACGACCTCGTGCGCAACGGCGAGCGGGAGCTGCTTGCCCTTGGCGAGACGCTCGAAGGATTGAAGGATCTCGACGTTCTCAAGGACCGGTTGTCGGCCATCCGACGCCAGGGTGACGATCTCAAGGAGGCCGCGGCGCAGTTCCAGAGACTGCAGCTGCGCGCAGCGCAGCTTGCCGATCTCAGACGCCGCTTGGAGAAGGCGCAGGCGCGGGCCGACATCACGGCAAAGGTTCCCGACGCCGAGGAGCTGACACACCTCACGCGCAGCGTCGACCGTTCGCGCGAGCGCGAACGGTTAGGAGAGCGGCTCATCCGGCTCAGTCATGGCCTTGCCCGCAGCAAGGCGAGGCTGGCGACGCTGCGGCGCCTGCCCGAGGCACCTCCGACCCTTGAAAATACCGCGTCGGCACAAAACATCCTGAAGCGCATGACCGATCTTCGCGCCGCAGCCCTGATCGCGCAAAGCCGTATTGCGAAAGTCGACGAGGGGCTCAAAGCCATTCAGGCCGACATGGCGCAGCTCGTCGAGGAGACCGGCGGACTCTGCCCCACCTGCGGTTCGCCGGTGAAGCCGGAGAGTCTGCTCGACCATCACGCCCATTCCTCTACGCCGTCGGAGCGGCTGACCGCATGATCCTGTCCGGAGATCGACTTCCTGCAATCACGTGCAACGGTGTCCTGGTGATCGGAGACCCGCATGTGGGCTCGCGGCGTCCGGGACGGCGCAAGGACATGGTCTGGCCGCAAGCCGTGCTCGGCAAGCTGGAGCGCTGCGTCGCCATTGCCAACGAGCGCGGGCTTGCCGTCGTGATCCTGGGCGATCTGTTCGACCGGCCCGTCGAGGCCGACATGGCGCTCAAGAACCAGCTGATCCGCGTCCTGAAGAGCTTCAAGCATCGACCGATCGTCAATGTCGGCAACCACGACATTCAGCATACGACGCTCACGGACAGCGACTCGCTCGCTCTGCTGGGCTTGTGCGACGTGGTCGACGTGGTCGCCACATCGGCTCCCGTGACCGAGTTCGCGATCGGCGAGCGGCGCATCGGCATCGGCATGACACCCTACGGCCAGGCGATCCCCACCGATGCGCGCGGCTCCTTCACGGGCGTCGATCTGCATGCCTGGTTCACGCATCACGACATCGCCTTCGACGGCGGCTATCCGGGCGCGGTACCGCCCTTCGCGGTTGCGGGCTGCGACGTTCTCATCAACGGGCACATCCACAAAACGCAGAAATCGGTTCTCGCCGGGCGCACCCGTTGGATGAATCCCGGCACCATCACGCGCCAATCCGTCGATCTGGTGGATCATGTCCCCCGTGCCTGGATCCTCGACGCCGGTGGCGAACTGACGCCGCAGGCCCTGCCGTTCGAGAGCAACGTCTTCGATCTGACCGGACGGGTGGTCGATGCCGCCGACGGCGATGCTGTGGCGCGGGAGGTCGAAAGCGCCTTCGTCACGCTGCTGCAGGCCGAATCCGCGACGGAACTGAAGCGCAGCGGCGACGGGGCCATCATTCGCGACGAGATCGAGGCGAAGTTTGCCGCCGACGACACCTCGGATGCCGTCCGCGCCATCGTGCGCTCGCTCCTCGGCGAGGCGGTGGAGCGGCACGCTGCGCAATCTTAAAACGCGAACGGATCGGCGTAGGGCAGGCGGCGCCGGCGCACCTGCGTTTCCGGCAGGACCGGGCGGCTGATGTCGACGGCAACCAGCCCCTCGCAGGCCAACGCCAGAACGGCCGCCACGCCGTCTTGCGTGTTCATGACGGCGCTGGCGCAATCCACCAGCCGCATGGCGCCCATCTCGTCGAGCTGATGCAGGACCCGCACCCGGTCTCCCGCGCTCACCGGCGTACGCTTGCAGGCCAGGATCAGCCGCATGGTCGTGAAGCGCGGCTCGGCCCGGATGCTCGCGGCCGTTTCGATCAGGAAGGGGCGACCGTCCGTGGAGGTGATGCCATGGATCGCCGCGGTGCGCAGCGGATGCTTCAAGAGGTCGTCGTCGGTCACCACATCGACCAGAAAGGCGGCGCCATCCTTCACGATCTCGAAATCCGCCACGTGCTCGACGGTCTCGTCCCCGACAGCGAACACGGCGGGATCGGCAGGCGCGCGCAGGGATTCCACCTCGGCATCGAGTTCGCAGAGGGCCAGGTAATCGGCAATCAGGGCATTGCGCGTGAGCGGCGTGGCGGGGCGCTTTGCGGCCCGGCGGGCGCCGGAGCGCCGGGCAGAGCGCCGGTCGGAAAGGTCGAGGAGCGCTTGCGCGGACATCGGGGCCTCCAGCTTGGCTTGTCGAACGGGTGGAGCAGGCCGGCCAGAGTTCCGGCGGTACCTAGCCTGGTCGTGAATTGAGAACATATATAGAACAATGGCCTGCCGGTCAAACTTTTGGTAATCCCCAAAAGAGTGATTTCCGACCCCGGCTTCGAGGTCCTGGACCACCGGTCTGAGACAAAATCGCACAGGAGGTAACTAACTGGTAAATAAGGATTTATTGCCCTGCTCCATGGAGCTGAAAGTGGACCTAAGGGCTGAAATTTGGTATAGAACAAATAACGAACGCGCCTGCCGGGACAAGGCTGCGACAAGAGCGCGTCTGCGATTTGCGGGTCTTTAGAAAGTTAGGATCGAGGATGAATACGACAGACAAGAAAATTTCCGAGGTGCTGGCGAAATTCGGCGAGCCGATGGCCGGTAACGTCTGGCGCGTCCAGGGGACGGCCGTGATCTATCACAAGACCCTCGAGCGCATCGCCGCCCAGGCCAAGGTCGCCTTCGACGAGCCCAAGATCATCCGCGCCGAGCGGGACGAGGCCGTGATCCAAGTGACCGGCCGCATGGGCGAGCGCGTCGAGTGGTCGATCGGCGAGGCGCTGATCGGCGTGAACTACCGCGTCTCCGGCAAGCAGGCGGCCTATGTCTACGCCATGGCGGAGAAGCGGGCGAAGGATCGCGTGATCCTCAAGCTCATCGAGCTGCACGGCTACGTCTATTCCGAGGAGGAGGCCGACGAGTTCAAGCAGGGCCGTCCGGGCTATGCCGATCCGCATGTGGAGGTCGAGAAGACCGAGCCGCAGAAGGGCAAGGTCGAAGCGAGTGCCAACGACGGCAAGGTCGAGGACGATCTGAAGGCGAAGATCAAGAAGGCCAAGACCATCAATGCGGTCACGGACCTGATGCTCCACGCCGACACGCAGAAGACGCTCGCCGACCTGCCGGAAGGCATCCGCGACGAGATCCGCGACTTCGCCAAGGCGCGCCTCGTCGAGCTCGGCTGGCCGACCAAGAAGGCGGCCTAAATTTCGCTGCGATCATGGACGAGACGGTATCGAGTCGTCTCGTCCATTTTTCTCCCGTCTAATGGCGTCCCGGCGCTCGTGGTCCCGCTGATCGATGCCGAAATCCTCTGCACTTCCTGCTTCCGGCCAGGACGCTCTCTCCCTCTCCGAGCATCTCGTCGGCTCGATCGAGCGCGTGACGTTCCACAATGACGAAACGGGCTTCTGCGTGTTGCGCGTCAAGGCGCGCGGACACCGCAAGCCCGTTGCCGTCGTCGGCCATGCGCCAGCGGTCGCCATCGGCGAGGTCGTCGAGGCGAGCGGCGAGTGGCTCCACGATCGCAACCACGGTGTTCAGTTCCGCGCCGGTGAGCTGAAGACCTCGGCTCCGACGACCGCGGAAGACCTGCAGCGCTTTCTCGGCTCCGGTCTCCTGAAGGGCGTCGGCGCCGCCGTCGCGCAGCGGCTCATCGCCTCCTTCGGATCGCGCATCCTCGATGTCATCGAGAAAAAGCCGCACGAGCTGACGCGCGTGCACGGCATCGGCATGGCGAAAGCGCTCAGCATCGGCGAGGCTTGGGCCGAGCACCGTGCCTTGAAGGACATCGCGGCCTTCCTGAACGCCCACGGGATCGGAGGCTTTCTGCTCACGCGTATCTATCGCGCCTACGGGGTTGGGGCCATCGACATCATCTCGGCCAATCCCTATCGGCTTGCGCTCGACATTCCAGGTTTCGAGTTCGCGCTCGCCGATCAGGTGGCCATGCGGCTCGCAGTCGAGCCGACGGCGGACATCCGGCTGCAGGCCGGGCTCGCCCATGTTCTGTCGGAGGCGGTGAAGGAGGGACATTCCGGGTTGCGGATCGACGAGCTCCTGCAGCAGGCGAGCGTCCTTCTTGAGGTGCCGAAGGAACAGCTCGCGCCGGTGCTCGACGCGCAATGCATGGCTGGACAGCTTGCAGCCGATGAACTCGACGGCAAACGCTGCATCTTTCTCAAGAACCTGTATGGAGCCGAGCTGTTCATCGCGCAGCGTCTGAAGGAAATCGCCCAGGGGTATCATCCCTGGCGCGGGCTCGATCCCGCTCAGGTGATCGCTGAGGCTGAAGCTGCCACGGGTGTCTCCTACTCGGCCAGCCAGCGCGAGGCGCTCGCCGCGTCCTGCCAGGCGAAGGTGCTCATCGTCACCGGCGGCCCGGGCGTTGGAAAGACCACCCTCATCCGCAGCCTGACGCATCTGTGTGCGAAGCATGAGCTGCATGTAGCACTCTGCGCGCCGACCGGACGGGCGGCCAAGCGGCTGGCCGAGAGCACGGGCTTTCCCGCCAAGACCGTGCACCGGCTTCTCGAAGCCTCCGAGGGCGGATTCCGGCGCAACGCCAAGGCGCCGCTCGACTGCAATCTCCTCGTCGTGGACGAGGCATCGATGCTCGACATCCGGCTCATGGCAGCTCTGTTGCGCGCTCTGCCGAACGAGGCCTGCCTGCTCCTCGTCGGCGACGTCGACCAGCTTCCCTCCATCGGGCCCGGACAGATCCTGTCCGACATCATAGCGTCCGAGGCCGTGCCCGTCGTGCATCTCCGGGAAGTGTTCCGGCAGGAGCGGGAAAGCCGCATCATCACGGTGGCGCACGCCATCAATCGCGGCCTCGTGCCCGATTTGTCGCATCGGCCGGACTCGGATCTCTACTTCGTCGAGGCGGATACGCCGTCGGACGCGATGGCCAAGATGACGATCCTCATGCGCGACCGCATCCCGAGAAAGTTCGGCCTTGATCCCGTGCGCGACGTGCAGGTCCTGTGCCCGATGAACCGCGGGCGCCTTGGCACCCACATGCTGAACGGCGAATTGCAGCAGATTTTCAATCCGCCCGGACCCGAGAGCCTGCACCGGGCCGGATGGATCTACGGTCCCGGCGACAAGGTCATGCAGGTCAGGAACGACTACGAGCGCGACGTCTACAACGGCGAAGTCGGCATCGTTCGCGAGGTGAAAAGGGATCACGGCGAACTCACGGTGGCGTTCGACGACAAGCTCGTCGTCTACACGCTTAAGGAGCTCGACGAACTGGCGCTCGCCTATGCGGTGACGATCCACAAGGCGCAAGGGTCGGAATATCCGGCGGTGATCATTCCCGTGGCGTTGCATCAGGCCACCATGCTGCGGCGCAAGCTTCTCTATACGGGCGTGACGCGGGCAAGCCGTCTCGTCGTCCTGGTCGGTAGCCGCGCTGCACTGGCTCAAGCCGTCACCCATGAGGAAGAACCACGCCTCTCCAGGCTGCGGAACTGGCTGCAGGCCTGATCTCTTTTCCTTCCGGCGAGGGCCATCTATATTGGTTCCCTCGCAGCGCCTTCACGAAAGAGCGGAGATGAGCCTCGATACCGGACAAACCGACCAGCACGAGCGGCGGGCTCGAATGAGCCTTCTTGCCGGGGCAGTCCTGTGTCTGGTTGCCTCCGGCGGTCTCCTCTGGTGGCGCTATGGCGGTGCCGTCTTCAACGACCTCGTGCTGACGACCTTGGCCTGGTGCTTCTGAAAGAGGCCGCTCCGTGATGTCCGGGCGTGGCCATGGCTCGTCTTGTTCCAGCGGAAGGGTGCGCTCGCGAGCTCCCACAAACTTCTCCAGGCAGCGAGGCTGACGAGCCCATAATAGAGCGGCAACAGCGGCACCCAGGGCAGAAGCCGCCAGAGGCTTCTCCTGTGAAGGGCGATGCAGGCCGGGACGAAGATCGCGGCCGCGCCGGAGAAGAAGAGCGTCAAGCCCCAGGCGTATCCGGCGGCCTCCCAGCGCGAGGCGAGGGACATGCCGGTTCCCGAGAGCCACGTTCTCAGGAACAGCCCGGTAAAAAACGGATAAAGCAAAGCGCTGAGCACGATGCCCCAAGTCAGGACAAGTGCGCCATACATGCGCCAGATGCCGAGTTGCCGAAACAGGCTCCCGGGTCTGCGCGAATGGCCGGCTGCGGTCTGGACGAAACCCTTCATCCAGCGGGTCCGCTGCCGCATCCAGATTCCAAGGGTACTGGGAGCCTCCTCGAGGGTCGAGGACGGGAGATCCCTGACATCGTAGCCCAGCCGCGCCAGCCGAATGCCGAGATCCGCATCCTCCGTGACGTTCCAGGCATCCCAGCCGTGGACCGCCTGTAGCGCGGCGGTTCGGAAATGGTTCGAGGTGCCGCCCAGGGGGATGGGACTTCCGATCTCCGCCAAGCCTGGATTGAACACGTCGAACAAGGCCGCGTATTCGATGGTGAACAGCCGCGTGAGCCAGGAATCGTCCGTGTTGTCGATGGTCAGGCGCGCCTGAAGGCAGGCGACCTTCGGCGGCAGACCGGCGAACCGGGCGACGGCGAGGCGCAGCTGGCCGGGATCCGGCACGTCTTCGGCATCGTAGATGACCGTGAAGCGGCCCCGCGCCAGAGGAAGAGCGACATTGAGCGCCCGCGGCTTGGTGCGCGGCGCGCCCCTGGGAGCGACGATGATCTCGACATTGCCCGGCAGATCGATGGCCTGCAGAGCATCCAGTGTTTCCCGGTCGTCGGTTTCGACCACGAGCTTGATGTCGAGCTTTGCCGGAGGATAATCGAGCCGTGACAGGGCATGGATGAGCCGCCCGGCCACCCGCTTCTCCCGGTAGAGTGCCGCGATGACCGTATAGACCGGCAGGTCGCCTTCCCTCGCGTGGGTTGGCCGGATGCCCGGCTCGACGGGGTTGTTCAGCATTGCGGCTGAGAGCCGGAGGACGATCATTCCAAGGAAAAGGGGGCTCAGAGCCAAGCCGAGCACGGTCATAGACTGTTCCGGAGCCAGCAGGAGACTGAAGACGAGTGCGGTCAGGACGACGAACAGGCTGGCGATCTGCCCATAGCTGAGATCGGTCGCCAGGTCGGGAGCCTTCTCGGCGAGCCCGGAGGCGGCCCGATGAGCGATCCGTCGGGCCTGAATACGAAAGACCGCCTCCTTCAGCCGCGAAGGGGTCGTGATCGCCAAGGGGCGATCTCGGGGCCAGGTCTTCAGGAGCCAGGCCAATGACGCGCCGCGCGGCGCGAGTACGAAACCCGCTCCGCTCCCATCCAGTGGAGCCAGGCCTGCCAGAATGCTATCGGGGTAGCGGGCCGTCCGCGACAGGCGAGGAGCTGTCAGGAACGGCAATTGGAGTTCGGCGGCCAGCGCCCGGTAGAACTCGGTTTCCTGGATCCGCCCATGCTTCAGAAGCAATTCATCCGCCGGCACCCCGGCGAGGCGAGCAAGGTTCGCCGCCTGGCGTAAGGTCTCCGGTGGCTGCCCGTGATGGGCCAGGAAGCCGATCTCGATCGGCAGCGCGGTTGACTGTGAGGCTCTCTCCGCTAGACCCTGGCTCATGAGCAAAGGGCGCTTCCAGGAGGCGTTCGCATCGGGTGCGGGGTAGCGTGCAAGAGAACGTCGTCTTTATGTTGAATTATATCGTTACATTGGTCGCGCGGTTCCGAACCAAGATCAAGCCCCCAGGCATCCTCTCGCTGTTCCTGGCGCTGATGCCAAGCTTGGCGTCGGCGCAGGGCGTGAGCATTCCTAATTTCTGGGATCCCAGGGCCCAGCTCGAGCGGCCCGACCTGCCGGCGACCCGAACGATCCGCTTTCTTGTCGACGACGACTTTCCACCACTTCATTTCCCAGGCTTGGACGGCAATCCGACCGGATTGTCGGTGGAATTGGCCCGCGCCGCCTGCGAACGCCTGAGCCTGACCTGCACCATCCAGGTCCGCCGCTTCGACATGCTGCTCGATGCGTTGAACGAGCGGCAGGGCGACGTGGTGGCCGCGGCCATTCCCATCACGGCGGGTCTGCGGAGCCGCTTTGCCGTCACGGCTCCGTATTTCAAGATTCCAGCCCGTTTCGCCGTCCGCAAGGACCGCAATCAGCCGGCCCCGGAAGCGAAGGCGCTTCAGGGCAAAACCATTGGAGTCGTCGTCGGCACGGCCCATGAGGCCTTCGCCAAAGCCTTCATGGCCGGCGGGACCCTCAAGCCTTATCCGGAACTAGCCGCCGCGCAGGCCGCCCTCAAGGCCGGAGAAACCGACTACCTGTTTGCCGACGGCCTTGGCCTTGCGCTCTGGATCGGGGGAGAGGAGGCGGGCGGGTGCTGCGACTTTTCCGGTGGTCCTTACCTGGAGAGCCGCTTCTTCGGGGAGGGGATCGGCTTCATCACCCGCCCCGAGGATGAGAACTTGCGCCGGGCACTGGACTTTGCCCTGCAGCAGCTCTGGAAGGAAGGAAAGTACGCGGAGCTTTATCTGCGCTTCTTCCCGATCAGCCCGTTCTAGGCATTGATCCGCCTCGGAGCAGACGGGTTACCGCATTGACCCTCGCGGGTCTGATCCCTAGTGTGCCGCGCTTCTGGAAGCATTTCCGCAAGCACTAGGCCCATGTCCCGACCTCTGACCCTTGATCCTGCTCTGATTGAAGCCGCCCAGACTGCCACCGCCTGGCCTTTCGAGGAGGCGCGCAAGCTCGTCGAGCGGCTCAAACGGACGGGCAAGACGGAGGCTCTGTTCGAGACGGGCTATGGTCCCTCGGGCCTGCCGCATATCGGCACCTTCGGCGAGGTCGCCCGCACCAGCATGGTGCGCCATGCCTTCCGGGTGCTGACCGGCGACAGCATCCCCACGCGCCTCGTCGCTTTCTCGGACGACATGGACGGCCTGCGCAAGGTGCCGGACAACATCCCGAACAAGGACCTCGTGGCCTCCGCGCTCGGCAAGCCGCTGACCCAGGTGCCGGACCCGTTCGGCACGCACGAGAGCTTCGCGCATCACAACAATGCGCGCCTGCGCGAATTCCTCGATGCCTTCGGCTTCGATTACGAGTTCATGTCCGCGACCGAGTGCTACAAGGCCGGCCGTTTCGACAAGGCCTTGCTCACCGTGCTCGAACGCTACGATGCGGTGATGGCGATCATGCTGCCGTCGCTGCGTGAGGAGCGCCAGCAATCCTATTCGCCTTTCCTGCCCGTCCATCCGAAGACCGGCATCGTCATGCAGGTGCCGATCGACGAGCGCAAGCTCGATACCGGCACCATCGTATGGCGCGATCCCGACACGGGCGAGCGCTTCGAGACGCCGGTGACAGGCGGGCATGCCAAGCTGCAATGGAAGCCCGATTGGGCCATGCGCTGGGTGGCGCTCGGCGTCGATTACGAGATGGCCGGCAAGGACCTGATCGACAGCGTGAAGCTCTCCGGCGAGATCGCCAAGGCCCTCGGCGGCCTGCCGCCGGACGGGTTCAACTATGAGCTCTTCCTGGACGAGAAGGGCCAGAAGATCTCCAAGTCGAAGGGCAACGGGCTCACCATCGACGAGTGGCTCACCTACGGCACGCCGGACAGCCTCAGACTGTTCATGTTCAACAAGCCGCGCGAGGCGAAGAAGCTCTATTTCGACGTGATCCCGCGGCAGGTCGACGATTACCTCACCTTCCTGGAGAAGTATCCGGCGCAGGATTCCAAGGCGCGCCTGATGAATCCGGTCTGGCATCTCCATGCGGGCGAGCCGCCCGCCCCGGAACTGGTCTCGTCCGGCGGAGGCAACCAGCCCGGTACGACGATCTCCTTCTCCATGCTGCTCAATCTGGTGGCGGTGGCCAATTCCGAGGATCCCGCCGTGCTCTGGGGCTTCATCCGCCGCTACGCGCCGGGCGTCTCCCCCGAGACCCATCCGCGGCTCGACAGCCTCGTGAAGCGTGCCGTGCGCTACTTCGAGGATTTCGTGAAGCCGCAGAAGACCTATCGCCTGGCGGACGATGTCGAAGCCGCCTCGCTGCGACGCCTGGAGGACGTTCTCGGTTCCTTCGAATCCGGAGAGCGTCCGGCGACGGCAGAGGCGATCCAGGAAGAGATCTACAATGTGGGCCGGGCCGAGCCACGCTATCAGGATCTCAAGGCTAAGGGCGCGACGCCCGAGCGTCCGGGCGTGTCCATCGAGTGGTTCAACACGATCTATCAGGTGCTACTGGGCGAGCCCCGCGGTCCGCGCTTCGGCTCTTTCGTCGCTCTCTACGGGGTGAAGGAGACGCGGGCGCTGATCCGAAAAGCGCTCGACGGGGATCTCGTGCGCGAGCACGAGGCTTTCCTGAGACAGCGTGAGGCCGGCCAGGCAGCTTGAGAAAGGCTATTGCCGCGCCCACATGATCCGGGCCGTCCAGGAGATCTCTTCCGCGGGGATCACCTGATCTTCCTGGTCCTTGGCCAGGGACGTCATTTCCAGGGTCTTGGCCGAGCGACGCTTGAGCTCCTTGGCCAGGATCGCCCCGTTGGTCGTGCACACGACGATCCGGTCGCCCTTGCGGGTGCTGGCCGTGGGCGAGACGATGAGGATGTCGCCGTCGCGATAGAGCGGGGACAGGGCGTCGCCCGTGACTTCGAGGGCGAAAACCTTCTCCTGGCCGAAATCGGGGAACTCGATCTCGTCCCAGCCCGGTCCTTCGTTGGGCATGCCTTCCTCGTTGAAGACCTTGCCGGTTGCCGCCTCCTCCATGCCGATCAACGGGATCATGGAACGGCGCAGGGAGCCCGAAGGCTCGACGAGGCGCAGGAAATCCTCCAGGGTCGCGCCCGTGGCTTTCAGGATCTTCGAGATGGATTCTGTGGAGGGCCATCGCTCTCGGCCTTCCGGGCTCACGCGCTTCGACTTGTTGAAGCTGGTCGCGTCGAGACCGGCCTTGCGAGCCAGTCCTGATGCGGTCATGCCATGTCGTGATGCCAACGCATCGATAGCAGCCCAGACGCGCTCGTGAGATAACATGGTACTAACCTTCGCTAGGAGCGAATACGTGAAAGCGAACCTATAATTAGGAATTAAATGTGACCGAAAACTTAGACAACTGGCAACAGACTATTGAGACAATATGTCTAATTTGGGTTGCTCCTGATGTGACGTGCGGCTACTCAAGACTTCATGAGCATTATCTTTAAAATCTGCCCTGCTTTTCTTTGGCAGGAGGCTGAAAAAGCCGGATCCTTCGAGGGAGCACCCATCGATACCCAAGATGGGTACATCCATTTTTCAACAGCAAAACAGGTCGTCGAGACAGTCAAAAGGCATTTTGCCGGGCAGGACGATCTGCTGCTGATCGCCATCGATGCCGATTCGCTGGGCGCAGCCCTTCGCTACGAGCCATCCCGGGGCGGAGACCTGTTTCCGCATCTCTATGCTCCGCTGTCCCTCTCCGCCGTCCGATGGGTGAAAAAGCTGCCCCTCGGCGCGGATGGCCAGCACATCTTTCCGGATCTTTCCCAATGATCGGTGCACTCTTTTCCCTGGCCAAACCCGCACTTCATGCGCTCGATGCGGAGACGGCGCACCAGCTGACGATCCGCGGCTTATCGCTGATGCCGATTTCGCCGGCTCCCGCGGACGATGAACGTCTCGCGATCGACGTGTTCGGCAGGCACTTTCCCAATCCCGTGGGACTTGCGGCAGGCTTCGACAAGCAATGCGAAGTGCCCGATCAGCTCCTCGGTCTCGGCTTCGGCTTTGTCGAACTCGGCGGCGTGGTGCCGAAGCCGCAGGAAGGCAACCCGCGGCCACGGGTCTTCCGGTTGGTGCGCGACGAGGCTGTGATCAACCGGTTCGGCCTCAACAGCGACGGGCTCGACGCGGCGCGTCGGCGGCTCGCAAGCCGTCGCGGACGCCCGGGCATCGTCGGCGTCAATATCGGGGCGAACAAGGACTCGACGGACCGCATCGCCGATTATGGTCTCTGCATCGAGCGCCTGTGCGGGCTGGCCGATTTTCTGACGATCAACGTATCCTCACCCAATACTCCGGGACTGCGCGACTTGCAGGGCGAGGCCTTCCTCGACGACCTCCTCGCCCGCAGCATGGATGCGCGCGACCGAGCGGATCAGGGCAGACGCAAGACGATCGTCCTCCTGAAGATCGCGCCCGATATTTCGCTCGATACCCTCGATGCCATCGTTGCCACGGCACTCAAGCGCGGCATCGACGGGCTCACCGTTTCCAACACCACCATTGCCCGGCCCGACAGCCTGAAGGAAAAGGCACTCGCCTCGGAAACGGGCGGCCTGTCGGGCAAGCCGTTGTTCGTGCCGTCCACGAAGCTTCTCGCCGAGACGTTCCTGCGCGTGGAGCGCAAGATCCCGCTCATCGGCGTCGGCGGCGTCGACTCGGCGGAAGCGGCCTGGGCCAAGATCCGGGCAGGAGCGAGCCTGGTGCAGCTCTACTCGGCCATGGTCTACAAGGGGCCCGGCCTCATCGGCGACATCAAGCGCGGGCTGCTGCAGGTGCTCGACAACGAGAGGATAGCGCTGGCGCAGGCTGTGGGGCGCGATGCAGCGGAGATTGCGCAGGGTCGGTTTTAATAACCAGCATTCACACCATGCTGGCGAAGGTCTTCTTCGCTAGCCGCGGATAGAGGATGAACTGGCCGAGGCCCCGCGCGCTCAGGAACGTCAGGAGAGCGATCCAGAGCGCCGTGTTGCCGAGGCTTCCCGCAGCCATAAGAATGGCTCCATAGATCACGAAGGCGATGACCATCAGATCACGCATGGATCGGGTCCAGGTCGCTCCCGTGTAGATGCCGTCGAACGCGAAGGCGGCCGCGCCGAAGAACGGGGTCAGAGCCGCAAAGACGAGATAATCCCGCGCATAGGAGCGCACCTCCGGGTTCGTCGATACGAAGTCGATGAAGAAGCCGCCGCCAGCCAGGAAAATGCCTGAGACGGCGAGGCCGAAGCCGAGGCTCCACCCCAGGCTCAGGTGAATGGCCCGTCGGAAGCCGCGTTCGTCCCTGGCGCCGATGCTCTGGCCGCACAGGGTCTCGGCCGCGGTGGCGAATCCGTCGAGGAAATAGCCGCCGATCAGGAACATGTTGTAGAGCACCGCATTCGCCGCGAGCGTCACATCGCCGGAGCGTGCTCCGAGCGCGCTGAAGATCGAGAAGGCGAGGATCAGCGCCACATTGCGGATCATGATGTCCCGGTTCATGGCAAGCGTCTGCAGCATCGCCGTCCGGTTCAGAACCTCGTGCCATGTGACCGCCAGCGGGTTCGAGCCGAGGCGGCGCAGGACCATGATGCCGAGACCCGCACCCAGCACCTCGGCGAGAGCCGTGCCGATGGCCGCGCCCGCGATGCCGAGCCTGAAACCGAGAACGAGCGCCATCGTGAGCACGATATTGGCCACGTTGATCGCCACCTGCAGCAACAGGCCGAGATCCGTGCGTCCGCGCCCCAGAGTCGAGCCCAGGATGACGTAATTCGCCAGCGTGAAGGGAGCGGCCCAGATCCGGATGAAGAAATAGGTCGACAGGGCCTCCGTCACGGCCTCGCTCGCTCCCGCCATGGAAAAGGCAATGGTCGCGATGGGCCATTGCAGGAGGATCAGCAGGAGCCCTGTGATGCCGGCCACCAGGAGGGCCCGGGCTAGCGTCAGGTCGATCTCGTGCCGGTTGCCGGCCCCGGTGGCCTGGGCAGTCAGGCCGGCGGTTGCCATGCGTAAGGACCCGAAGCTCCAGAACACGAAGTCGAAGATCACGGCGCCCAGCGCCACCGCCCCGAGCAGATGCGCCTCGCCGAGCCGTCCGATCACCGTCGCGTCGACGAGGCCCAGTAGGGGCGTCGTCACGTGCGACAGGGTCATCGGCAGCGCAAGTGCCAGGATGCGGCGGTGGGAGATGTCCGGCCGCCGAACGGATGCGGAACTGTCCATGATCAGCCTCAGCGCCGGCTGCTGAACAGGCGCGAGATGAGCCAGAGCGGGACGACGATGATCGCCCCGTAGAGGATCCAGAGGCCGACTTCCTCCACCGTCTCGAGGCTGAGGTCGAGGACGGAGCTGATCCAGTTGAACAATCCCTCGATCAGTCCGACAGGCGTGATGTCGAGGAACGCCAGGAAAGCGCCGACGAGCAGGGACAGAAAAATCAGCTTCACCAGCACGGAGCCGGGGGAGCCACCGAGAAAACGGTTCAGGTTGGACATGTCCTCATCTCGTCAGAAAGCGTCACTGGACCAAGTTCGTTGCGTGTGCTTCATCGCAAGGGCAGGCGATGAACGCAACCCAATCCGAGCCCCGCATGATCGATCCAGCCGTTTTCGACCCCTCCGCCATCAGCAACGAGATCCGCGCCCAGAACGCCGACATCGTGGCCAAGCTCGCGGCTCTGCCCGATCCGATGTCGGTGCCCCCGGCGGTGGTGCGCGAGCGGCGGCGCCAGGGACTGGGGCCATTCCCCCTGATGCCCCAGAGCAGCCGTGCCCGGATGGTCACCATCGATGGTCCGGCCGGTCCCATTCCTCTGCGGATCATCGCTCCGGACCGCCCGCGCGGCGTCTACCTCCACATCCATGGCGGCGGCTGGACCTGGGGCACGGCGGACGAGCAGGACCCCTGGCTCGACCGCCTGTCCGAACGCTGCGGGCTGGCCGTCGTTTCCGTCGAGTATCGCCTCGCCCCTGAGGATCCCTATCCGGCGGCGCCCGACGACTGCGAGGCGGCGGCCCTCTGGGTCGTCCGCGAGATGGAGAGCCGGTTCGGCACCTCGCGCCTGTTCATCGGCGGCGAGTCGGCCGGTGCCCATCTTTCGGCGGTCACGATCCTGCGCCTGCGGGACAGGCATGGTCTGAAGCCCTTCCAGGGCGCCAATCTGTTCGCGGGCTGCTACGACCTGTCCCTGACCCCGAGCGTCCGGCATTGGGGCAGCGAGCGGCTGATCCTCAACACGAACGACGTGCGGGTCTTCGCCGACAATTTCTGCGGTCAGGTGCCCGACCGGCGCGATCCCGACGTTTCGCCGCTTTATGCTGGCCTGAAAGGTCTGCCGCCGGCACTCTTCTCCGTGGGCACCAAGGACATGCTCCTCGACGACAGCCTCTTCATGGCGTCCCGCTGGGCGGCTGCGGGAAACAGGAGCGATCTCGCCATCTGGCCCGGCGGCTGCCACGTGTTCATCCGCTTCGACAGCGCCCTGTCGGAACAGGCGCTGTCGCGGATCGACGGGTTCATCGAGGGGCTTTAATCGGCTCCGGCCGGGGAGGGGCGCTGGGTCACGCCGATCTTCGATGCGGCGATGACCGCCTGCGTGCGGCTGTCGACGCCGAGCTTGTCGAGGATGGCGGAGACATGCGCCTTCACGGTCGCCTCGGAAACGCCGAGCTCGTAGGCGATCTGCTTGTTGAGCAGGCCCTCGGACAGCATGGTCAGGACACGGACCTGCTGCGGGGTGAGCGTGCCGAGACGGCGGACGAGATCGGCGGTCTCCGCGTCCTCCGATGCCGAGAGGTCCACGTCCGGCGGGGTCCAGGTGTCGCCCGCCAGGACCGCCTGGATGGCGCCGCCGATGCTGTCGGTGTCGATGGATTTGGGGATGAAGCCCGAGGCGCCAAAATCCATGGCGCGGCGGATCACGGTCGGCTCCTCGGTCGCGGACACGATCACGACGGGCAGTTCCGGATACTGGGCTCGGAGCGACATCAGCCCGGAAAAGCCCTGGACGCCCGGCATGGTCAGATCGAGCAGGATCAGATCGACGTCCCGCTCCTGGGTCAGCGTGGCGTTCAGGTCATCCATGCCGCTCGCCTCGACCACCCGCGCCTGTGGCATGGAGGAGGCGACCGCCTGCCTCAAGGCACCGCGAAACAACGGATGGTCGTCGGCAATGATGATCGTGGTGGTTTGACTCTGCACGTTTCGTCTTCTCCCACGGGGGGCTTCTGTGAGCCTTAGCCGCTTCCTTCACACAATTGCAAGGCGGCAAACGCTGATCCTGGCTAATCTAAGGGAAAGTACGCAGGCGTCCCATCCCATCATGTGGATTACGCCCCGATGAGGTGAAAAATAAGATCGCGGCGATGAGGCCTGTCCCGGTGCTCGGCCAGGTAAATTCCCTGCCAGGTTCCCAAAGCCATCCGGCCCTCCACCACGGGAATGCTGAGCGACACGCCCGAGAGCACGGTCCGGATATGGGCCGGCATGTCGTCCGGGCCCTCGGCCGCGTGGACATAGCCCGCATTCCGAGGCGCCAACCGATCGAAGGCCGTGAGCAGATCCCGCCGGACATCCGGGTCGGCATTCTCCTGGATCAGGAGCGAGGCCGAGGTGTGGCGGCAGAAGACGGTCAGGAGGCCGTGCCCGATGCCGGCGCCGGCCACCCAACGCGCCACCGGGTCGGTGATCTCGACAAAGCCCTGGCCTCGCGTGTCGACCCTCAGCTGTCCGCTGGCCTGCCGCGTAATCCCGCCTTCGGTGAGTGTCTCGATCCTCATCCCTTCTGCCTCTTGGCTGCCTTGTCCTGCAGCGGATAGACCTCCTTCTCGCCCCGCTCCAGGATCTTCTCCAGGGTCTCGATCCGGTCGGCTTCCGCCGCAGGCTTGTCCCAGCGGATGCGGCTGATGCGGGGAAAGCGCATGGCGACCCCCGATTTGTGCCGGGTCGAGCGCTGCAGCCCTTCGAAAGCCACCTCCAGCACGAGGCCCCGGTCCCGGCCGTATTCCACCTCCCGCACCGGCCCGAAGCGGTTGACCGTGTGGTTGCGGACATAGCGGTCGAGCTTCACCAGCTCCTCGTCGGTGAAGCCGTGATAGGCCTTGCCCACCGGCACCAGCTCCTCGCCGTTCGGTCCGTCGCGCCAGACGCCGAAGGTGTAGTCGGAATAGAAGGACGAGCGCTTGCCGTGGCCCCGTTGGCCGTACATCATCACGGCGTCCACGAGATAAGGGTCGCGCTTCCACTTGTACCAGTAGCCCTTGGGACGGCCGGGGAGATAGGGACTGTTCGCCCGCTTCACCATGCAGCCCTCGATGGCGTCCGCATCCGGACCCGCGCCCACCGAGGCCGGGTCGGCGCGGGCGGCGGCAAGCTCCTCCCAGGTCGCGAAGGGCACCATGGGCGAGAGCTCGATGCGCGGATCGCCGATGCGGGCGACGAGCGCTTCCAGGCGTTTCCGCCGTTCCGCAAAGGGGAGGGCGCGCAGATCCTCCTCGCCCTCGAACAGGATGTCGTAAACCCGCAGATGCGCCGGAAACTCCGCGATGAGCTTCGGGGTCACGGCCTTCCGGTTCAGGCGCTGCTGGAGCACGTTGAAACTCTGCACGCGCCCCTCGCGCACGATCAGCAGCTCGCCGTCGATGGCGCCCTCGAAGTCGAGCGCTTCCACGAGATCCGGGAAGGCACGGGAGACGTCCTCGCCGGTGCGGGAATAGATCCGCTTCACCGGGCGTCCGTCGCTGCCGTGGCCCGCGGCGGCCTGGAGGCGGATGCCGTCCCATTTCCACTCGGCCAGGAACTCGGACGCCTCGAGCTTGGCGAAATCCTCGTCCTCCAGAGGGTGCGAGAGCATGGATGGGCGAAACGGCGCGGGATTGCCGGATTCGGGCCTCTCGCCCCGGCCTTCGACCCAGGCGAACAGGTCCTCGTAAGGCGCCTCCAGCCCGTGCCAGATCAGCTCGACCTCGTCGGGCTCGATCTCCCCGAGCTGGGCGACCGCCGTCTTGGCGAGTCTTGCCGAGACGCCGACCCGCAGCTCCCGGGTGATGAGCTTGATCAGGGCCCAGCGCCCGGTCTCGTCGAGGGCGTCCATCCACTCGGCCACGCGGGCCGGCAGGTCGCTCTTGCTCGTGGTGGCCAGCGTCTCGATCACCTCGGTAAGGGTCGGCACATGAGGCGGCGGGTTGTTGTGGCCGATGGCCGGAGCGTCGTCCGAGGCCGGAGCCACGCTCTCATGCCCCGGCGCCGGCCAGATCAGGGCCGCCGTCTCGGCCAGATCGCCCACGTAGTGGTAGGACATGCGGAACAGCTCGGGATCGGTCCGCTCCTCCACCAGGCCGCGGATCAGGCCGGGCTTGGCCTCCTTGAACATGAGGGCGCCGGTCATGGCGGCCAGCGCATAGCCGCGATCCGGGTCCGGGGTATGGCGGAAGTAATCGGTCAGGAGCCGCAGCTTCGCGTTGCGGCGCGGCTCGTAGCCGAGGCGGTCGAGGAGGGCGGCGAAGCGGTTCATGCGGCGTCTCCCGCTTCCGCACCGGGCGCCGGAGCCTCCTCCGTCTCGCCCTCGTCGCCGTAGCCCAGCATGTGCAGGGGGCGCGCCCGGATGCCGTGGGTGGTGCACCAATGGACCAGGGCATCCTCCTGGCCGTGGGTGACCCAGACCTCGCCGGCGCCGGTCTCCCGGATCGTGCGGCAGAGGTCGTCCCAGTCGGAATGATCGGAGATCACCAGCGGCAGCTCGACGCCCTTCTGCCGGGCCCGTGCCCGCACCCGCATCCAGCCGGAGGCGAAGCAGGTGACGGGATCGGGAAAACGGCGGGACCACAGGTCCTGGATCGAGGAGGGCGGGCAGATCACGATGGCGCCGGCAAGCTTCGACCGCTCCGAGGCCACGACTTTCGGGGTCTCGCCCAGGGGAATCCCCTCCGACTTGTAGAATTCGGTGAGCCGCTCCATGGCTCCGTGCAGGTAGATCGGCCGGTCGTAGCCTTCCTCCCGCAGAAGCGCCATGACCCGCTGCGCCTTGCCCAGCGCATAGGCGCCGACGATATGGGAGCGCTCCGGGAACAGGGCAGCCGAATCGAGGAGCTTGCGCACTTCGGCGCGCGTGTCGGGGTGGCGGAAGACCGGCAGGCCGAAGGTCGCCTCGGTGATGAAGACGTCGCAGGGGACGAGTTCGTAGGGGAGGCAGGTCGGGTCCTCCGCCCGCTTGTAATCGCCCGACACCACGACCCGCGTGCCACCCGCCTCGATGGCGATCTGCGCCGAGCCCAGCACGTGGCCGGCCGGGGTGAAGCGCACGGTCACGTCGCCTACGCGCAGGCTCTCGCCCAAGGGGGCCTCCTGCGTGGAGCTTGCGAAATCCGCCCCGTAGCGGACGGCCATGATGAGCAGGGTCTCCCGCGTCGCCAGCACGGAGCGGTGGCCCGAGCGGGCATGGTCCGAATGGCCATGGGTGATCAGAGCCCGCTTGACGGGGCGGACCGGGTCGATGTGGAAGTCGCCGAGGGGGCAATAGAGCCCTTGCGGAGTCTGGGTGAGGATGTCGGTGGAACGCAGCGCCATGGGTGGGAATATAGGGTCCGGCCGGTCGATGTCAGGTTGAGAGATAACGCGTAGCCAGCACCTTCAGGCCCAGGGCTGGTGAGCCCTGAGCCGGAAGGACGATCGAGGGTGGCGCGAGTGGCAGCCCGGCTCGATGATGATGGTGGGAGATGGAAGAGCCGGACGGCACCTCGCGCACGGTTCTTTTCAGGCGGACCAGCTGGGACGACACCCAAGGTCGGCCTCCTGCGCTCCCAGGCGTGCGAGGCCTGCCGCGGGACCGTGCCGGCTCCCGTCACTGCGACGCCTCGCGAGCGCGCCCCTCGCAGGAACCGATCTGCACAAGGGTATAGCTCAGATGCAACCCTGTGTCAAGAACAAAATGAGAACATAGCGTTGCATCACAGCAGTGCCACCCCGCTCCCACCCTCCCACGTCATCACCGGCCTTGTGCCGGTGATCCCGATCATGTGAGGCGCCGTGCTCCCCAGCATCGGGATGCCCGGGACAAGCCCGGCCATGACGGGGTGTATGTGTCAGGCCCGCTGCCTCCATGGGACAGGCGCCGTGCCACCAACAAGCGGGATCACCGAAACAGGCCCGGCCATGACGGGAGAGGGGCTGACCGGGACAGGGCCACTCCCGGCCGGAGCGGGCGTGCGAAACGTCGAGGGAACGGATGCCATTGACAGCCCGTCCGCCTTCCCGCATCCAAACGCCATGTCCTCGACCGCCACCGTCCGATCCACCGGCGATTTTCACGCCGACCACCGCTATGAATATGCCCGCACCGCCTTCGACGAGCGCGACTTCGAGGCCGCCGCCGATCTGGCCCGGCAGGTGCTCGAGCTTGCTCCGGACTTCGCACCCGCCCATGCCATGCTGGGCCGCTCTCTTGCCGCGTCGGGCGCACGGGAGGAGGCGGTGAGCGCCCTGCGCCGGGCCCTGACGCTCGAGCCCGAGGATGCCCTGGGCGTGCGGCTCGACCTCGCGCAGCTCGGCGCGCTCGCGCCCAATGAGGCGATCACCGACGGCTATGTGCGGGCCTTGTTCGACGATTACGCACCCAAGTTCGACCGGCACCTGACCAAGAGCCTTGCCTATCGCGGCCCGCAGCTGATCGCCGACGCGCTGCGCCGGGCCTGCTCCAAGCGGCTGCGAGACTACCGGTTCGGTGCGGCGTTCGACCTCGGCTGCGGCACCGGCCTGATGGCGCAGGAGCTCGCCGGCCTCCGCGCTTCCATCGAGGGCGTGGATCTCTCGCCGCGCATGCTGGAGAAGGCGCACAAGACAAAGCTCTACGACGCGCTGCACGAGGGCGAACTCGTCGCTTTCCTCGGCGGACGCCGAGCGGGCGAGGCCGATCTCGTCGTGGCCGCCGACGTGTTCGTCTACATGGCGGCGCTCGATGCGGTCTTCCGCGAGGCGCATCGGGTGCTCGCGCGCGAAGGGCTCTTCGCCTTCACCGTGCAGGCGTATAAGGGCGAAGGCTACGTCCTCGGCGGGGATGCCCGTTACGCGCACAGTGAGTCTTACCTGCACGGGCTCGCGGACAGCGCAGGATTCGACGTCGTGATCTTCGAGCGCGTCTCGACCCGGGAGGATCGCGGCGTGCCGGTTCCCGGGTTTCTCGCGGTGCTGCAGCGCTGATCAGACTTGCGGCGGCGTCGAGGGATGCGGCGCGCTCTCGTAGCAGCCGGCCACCGACTGATCGAAATCGATCACCGAGCCGGTCATCATGCCGGATTCGGAACTTGCGAGAAACGCCACGGCGCGCGCCACTTCCTTCGGCTCCAGCAGGCGGCCGAAGGGCTGCTCCTTCATGGCTTTCTCCAGCCAGCCGTCCTTCGCATCGTGGTAGGTCTTCATGATCCGGTCCTCGCCCGGCGTGTTCATCCAGCCGATGTTCAGCGCGTTCACGCGGATGCGCCACGGCATGAGGCTGAAGGCGGCGTTCTTGGTGAGAGTGGCGAGGGCGCCCTTCGAACCGCTATAGGCGGTGATGAAGGGCTGGCCACCATGGGCCGACATGGACAGGATGTTGACCATCGCGCCTTCGATCTTCTCGCGCCGCATGATCTTGGCGGCGTCCTGCATGAGGAAGAAGGGCGCGCGCACATTGACCGCGAACATGCGGTCGAACAGCTCCGGGCTGGTGTCGAAGATCGTGCCGCGATCGGTGATGCCGGCGGCGTTCACCAGCACGTCGACGCGGCCGAACACGGTGTCCGCCCGCGCGGTCACCTGGCGGGTCTCCTCGACGCTTTCGAGATCGGCCTGCACGAATTCCGTGTGGCAGCCCTGGCCCGAGATTTCGCGGGCGACCGCGTGCCCGCGCTCCGCGTTGCGACCGCAGATCACGAGGCCCTTGGCGCCGCGTTCGGCGAAGGTGCGGGCGATGGCCTCGCCCAACCCTTGGGTGCCTCCGGTGACGACGGCGACGGCGTTCTGGAACTGGAAATCGTCCGGCATGGCGGTTGCCTTTTCATTCTCGCTGTTGGCGTTGCCCAAGCTGACGGATGTGCGGACCGGATGGCAAGGGCTTTGGTGACGGTCTACGCTTTAAGCTCCTTCACCATTTCCCAGCAGGGGACCGGGACGGGGTCTTGGAGCGTCTCGGCATCCTCCGTGATGGTGGCCGTGCAGCGCCAGCCGCAGCGCTCGTAGAAGGAGCGGGCGCCGTGATTGCCGACAAGGCAATGGAGATGGGCTTTGTCGAACCCGCTGGCCCAGATCGCATGCTCGCTCGCCTGGAGGAGGGCGCGACCGATCCCGAGGCTTCGCCCCTCGCGCGCCACATAGAGCTGGCCGAGCGTGTTCTCCGCCCAGGCGGCAAAGCCGAGGAGCCGGCCCTGCGCATAGGCGGCGAGCGGCGGCACGGGGAAGCGCTTCACCCGCTCGATGAAGAAGGCCTCGTTGCGGTGTTCGGCCACGCTCGCAGGCTGGAGCGGGGCCTGCGTCTCCAGCCAGACGGCATGATAGAGCCGGCCGATTGCCTCCAGCTCATCGTTCCCGGCTGCGCGAAGCCCCTCGCCCATCATTCTCCCCTCGGCGGCAATAAACGTAATTTTGTTTCGACCGTCAAGCTGCGGTCTGGCGAAAGCCTCACCGTACCTTATGTTGAGGACAGATGTCTCACACGTCCGCCTCCCTCCTCCCAAAGATCTTCCATGATTGGTTCGATCACCGCGGCTGGAAGCCCCGGGAGCACCAGCTCGATCTGCTCGCCAAGGCCGGGCAGGGCCGCTCCGCGCTGCTCGTGGCGCCGACCGGTGCCGGCAAGACGCTCGCCGGGTTCCTGCCGAGCCTCGTGGAGCTGGCGGAGAGGGGACCGAGCCGGGGCACGGCCAAGGACCGGCGCGGGCTTCACACCCTCTACATTTCCCCGCTCAAGGCGCTCGCCACGGACATCGCCCGCAACCTCGAAGCCCCCGTGCAGGAGATGGGACTTCCGATCCGGGTCGAGACGCGCACGGGCGACACGCCGTCCCACAAGCGTGCGCGGCAGATCGAGCGCCCGCCCGACATCCTGCTGACCACGCCGGAGCAGCTCGCGCTGCTGCTCGCCCATGCGGAGGCGCGGGAGTTCTTCAAGGATCTTCGCCGCGTGGTGCTCGACGAACTGCATTCCCTCGTCACCTCGAAGCGCGGCGACCTGCTGTCGCTCGGTCTCGGGCGGCTGATGTCGATCGCCCCGCAGGCGACCACGGTGGGCCTGTCCGCCACGGTGCGCGAGCCCGACGACCTGCGGCGCTATCTGGTGCCGCAGCGGGCGGATGCCGCCATGGCCGACCTCGTCGTCGTGCACGGCGGCGCGCAGCCGGATATCCGCATGCTCGAGATCGACGAGCGCCTGCCGCTCGCCGGCCACACGGCCTCGCTCTCCATGCCGGCGATCTACGATCTCATCCGGACGCACAAGACGACCCTCGTCTTCGTCAACACGCGGCTGCAGGCGGAATACACCTTTCAGGAACTCTGGAAGCTCAACGACGATGGGCTTGCCATCGCGCTCCATCACGGCTCCCTCGACGTGTCGCAGCGCCGCCGCGTGGAAGAGGCGATGGCGGCCGGCAAGCTCAAGGCGGTGGTGTGCACCGCGACGCTCGATCTCGGCATCGACTGGGGCGATGTGGACCTCGTGGTGAACGTGGGCGCACCGAAGGGCGCCTCGCGCATCATGCAGCGCATCGGCCGCTCGAACCATCGCATGGACGAGCCGTCGGAGGCCTATCTGGTGCCGGCGAACCGCTTCGAGATCCTCGAATGCCGCGCGGCGCTCGATGCGGTGCACGAGGCCGCGCAGGACACGCCGGATGCCCGCATCGGCGCCCTCGACGTGCTCTGCCAGCACATCCTCGGCATGGCCTGCGCCGAGCCGTTCCGGCTCGACGAACTCTACGAGGAGATCCGCTCGGCCGCACCCTACGCGGGCCTGACCTGGGAGGATTTCGAGGCCTGCGTCGCCTTCGTGGCGACGGGCGGCTACGCCCTTCGCGCCTACGAGCGCTTCGCCAAGATCGTGAAGGGCAAGGACGATCTGTGGCGCGTGCGTGATGCCAAGGTCGCGCAGCAATACCGGCTGAATGTCGGCACGATCGTGGAGTCGAGCATGATCAAGGTGCGGCTCGGCAAGAGCCTGCGCTCGCGGCCCGGCACGGTGCTGCCGCGCGGGCGCATTCTCGGCGAGATCGAGGAATACTTCGCCGAGACGCTGACTCCAGGCGACACCTTCCTCTTCGCCGGTGAGGTGCTGCGCTTTGAGGGCATCTCCGAGGACGAGGCGCTGGTGACGCGTGCCGGGTCCGGCACCGATCCGATGATCCCGTCCTACGAGGGCGGCAAGTTCCCGCTCTCCACCTTCCTCGCCGCGCGGGTGCGGGAGATCCTGGCCGACCCGTTCGAGTGGGACCGCCTGCCGCATCAGATGACCGAGTGGCTGCTGCATCAGCGCCGTCGCTCCATCGTGCCGGGGCCTCGCGACCTGCTCGTCGAGACCTTTCCCCGCGCCAACCGCTTCTACATGACCTGCTTTCCCTTCGAGGGACGGCTTGCGCATCAGACCCTCGGCATGCTGCTCACCCGCCGCCTGGAGCGGGCGAAGCTCAAGCCGCTGGGGTTCGTGGCGAACGATTACGGCATCGCCGTCTATGCCTCCGGCGACATCGCCGCGCGCGCCGCGCGCGACTCGATCTTTATGGACGAGCTGTTCTCCGAGGACATGCTGGGCGACGATCTGGAAGCTTGGCTCGCCGAATCCTCCCTCATGAAACGCACCTTCCGCCAATGCGCCGTGATCGCGGGACTCATCGAGCGCAAGTTCCCGGGAGAGAAGAAGACCGGGCGGCAGGTCACGATCTCCACCGATCTCGTCTACGACGTGCTGCGCAAGCATGAGCCGGACCACGTGCTCCTGCGCGCCGCGCGGGCGGATGCGGCAACGGGACTCCTCGACGTGAGGCGCCTGGGCATGATGCTAGAGCGCATCCGGGGGCGAATCATTCACAAGCCGCTCGACCGGGTTTCTCCTTTGAGCGTGTCCGTCATGCTGGAGATCGGCCGCGAGCGCGTCTATAGCGACAATGCGGACGAGATTCTGGCCGAGGCGGAAGCAGCGCTTCTCGACGAGGCTTTGGCGTGACGGCATTGCGGAAGAACAAACAGACAACTCACGAAATCGAGCTTGCCGGGCAGCTGGCGCTCCTCGACCTGACGGGGGCACTGTATCTGCCTGCCCACGAGGCCCTGCTCGTGGCCGACCTCCATTTCGAGAAGGGTTCGTCCTTCGCCCGGCGCGGCATGATGCTGCCGCCCTACGATACCCGCGAGACGCTTCTCGCGCTCTCCGACGCGGTGTTCCGCTTCAACCCCAAGACCGTCATCGCGCTCGGCGACTCATTCCACGACATCGGTGGGCCGGACCGGCTCGGGACCGAGGAGCGCACGACGCTCGATGGCGCTCAGAAGGGGCGCGACTGGATCTGGGTCACGGGCAACCACGACCGCATCCTGCCCGACAGCATCGGCGGGCAGGTGGTCGAGGAGATGGTGCTCGGATCCCTCACCCTGCGCCACGAGCCGGCTCCGGGCGAGCAGACCGAGATCGCAGGCCATCTGCACCCGGTCGGCAAGGTGGTCATGCGTGGGCGCGCCACGCGCCGCCGCTGCTTTCTCACCGACGGCCAACGCTGCGTGATGCCGGCGCTCGGCGCCTATGCGGGCGGGCTCAACGCCTGCGACGCCGCCTTCAAGCCGCTCTTCGCGAAAGGCTTCACCGCGCATCTCATCGGCACGGAGCGGATCTTCGCGATTGCCAGGGCGATGCTGTGCCGGGATTGAGAGCTCAGCAAATTATAATGCCTTCTTGACCACAGGAGCCTCCGAGAACCGGGCCTGCCGGGGCGCGAGCTCATGGCCCTGCGGCTGCGTGAGAAGGCCGTAAAGCTCCGGCCGGCGGCCGCGGATCCAGCGCCGGCCGGTGGCGAGCGGCAGGAGGCTGAGGTCGAGATCCGCCACCACGAGAGCGTCCTGCGCCTTCCAGGTCTCGGCGATGATGCGGCCGTAGCAGTCGATGATCATGGCGTTGCCGGTGCGCACCTCACCGTCGTCCTCGCCGACCCCGTTGGAAAACAGCAGGAAATAGCCGTTGTCGTGGGCGCGGGCCGGCAGCCAGCGCAGCAGCCATTCGCGGCCCTTGGGGCCGCGGAACTCCGCCTCGATGGCCTCTGGATCCCTGTGCCGGTTGTCCCAGAGGGCGGGATCGATGAGGCCCATGGCTTGAGGGCTGCGCGAATGGCAGCCGCCGGTCTGGTGCGGCGCCATGACGACGTCGGCGCCGAGCAGCGCCGTGGCGCGGGCATTCTCCACGAGGTTGTTGTCCCAGCAGATGAGGACGCCGACCTTCACGCCCCACGGCGTGTCGAAGACCGTATAGCTGTCGCCACTGGCGATGTGGTCGCTCTCGAAGGCATGGAGCTTGCGGTGGCGGTGAACCTGGCCATCGGGCAGGCATACCACATAGGTGTTGAACAGGCGCCCGTCGTCGGCGCGTTCGATCAGGCCGACGCCGATGGCCATGTCGAATTGTGCCGCGAGCTCGAGGACGGCTCGCGTCGACGGGCCCGACGGCACGGGTTCGGCAAGCTCCTCCAGCCGTTCGCGTCCGAGATTGCGCACGTGCCAGTATCCGGTGAGGCACATTTCCGGAAAGGCGAGGATCTTGACGCCCTGATCCGCCGCCTCTCGGGAGAAGCGCTCCACCACCGACATGTTGTAGCTCTTGTCGTCGGCCTTGTGATGGAACTGAACCGTTCCGCACCGGAGCATCATGGTGCAACCCCTCTCGTTCGCGCCATCGGCAGGATGGCCCGCCGGTCCCGCGGCGTAAAGCACGGATGCGCGGCGCCGGCTTCAGTCCCGCCGGAAGATCGTGTTGGCGAGCCAGCCGAAGAAGAGAGCGATCACGGCGGTCGACAGGCCGTAGGCCAGGGACCAGTCGCGGGCGATGACGCCGACCTGTTCCTCGAAACCGGTCTTGACCAGCTCGAAATGGGTCTGCGTGCGGGCCAGGATCACCGTGTCGGCGAAGAGCGTCACGTCCACATCGTAATTGCCCGGCGGAGCCGTGGCCGGCAATGCGATGCTGGCGCGGAAGATCTCGGGCGTCAGGAACGTCACGCCGCGCTCGTCCTGGATATAGAGTCCTTCCTGGGCTTTGAGCCGGTACAGCGCATCCCGGAAGGGCTGGTCCGCGCCCCCGCGATGGATCGTGAACTCGGCGGAGTTGATGATCGCGCTCAAGCCGATCTTCTGGCGCTGCCGCAGCTGATCGCTCGTGATCTCCTCGATCGGCCGGGAGCTGAGGACGTTCAGGTAAGCCGGAGCGGTCGGGAACTTCTGCTGCTCCTGGTTGATCCAGACCGGACCGAGCCGTTCCTTCTCGCGCACCGTGAGGAACTGGCGCGGGCCCCGAACCGTGACGACGATGTCGTAGGCCGTCGCGCGGGCCACCGTCTGCGCGTCCCGCTCGATGGCGCCGAACACGGCGATCTGCGTGCCCGTGTAGTTGGAATTGATCAGCACCCGGTGGTTCGACAGCGACGTGATCAGGGTTTCCGCGCGCGCGCTCACCACTGTGCCGACGAGGATCAGGAGCGCGCAGAGGGTCCTCACGTGCGCGTCTCCTGCGTGGTGATGGAGAAGGGCTCGTCCGGTTCGAGCACGAGTTCGAGGCCGAAGCGCAGGCCCACCGCCAGGAGCAGGATGGCGAGCAGGAAGCGGAACAGCTCCGCCCGCAGGTGGCGTCCCATGCGCGCGCCGAACTGCGCCCCGAACACGCCGCCGACGATGAGCAGGATCGCCAGGACCATGTCGACCGCCTGGTTCGTCACCGCATGAAGAATGAGGGCGACCAGGGTGGTGCAGACGATCTGGAACTGGGAGGTGCCCACGACCACGTTGGTCGGCACCCGGAAGATGTAGAGAAGCGCCGGCACCACGATGAAGCCGCCGCCGATTCCGAGCAGTGCGCCGGCAAAGCCGATGAACAGCGACAGGCCGAGGATCGGGATGACGCTGACGTAAAGCTTCGAGCGGTAGAAGCGCATGCGCAGGGGCCAGCCCAGATAGGGCGCGTGCTCGCCGGCCTGGCGCCGCAGGCGCACCACGCCGCCTTTCCGCCGGCTCCAGAATTCCCGGATGCTCTCCTTCATCATCAAGCTGCCCACGATGGTGAAGAGCGTCACGTAGGAGACGACGATGACGAGGTCGAGCTGGCCTGCCCGCCGCGCTGCCGCGAAGAACCACACGCCGAGGGCCGAGCCGACGAATCCTCCCGCCACCAGGATGGCGCCGAGCTTGTGATCGAGGGCGTTGCGGCGCAGGGCGCCGAGCACGCTGGTGGTGGAGGAGGCGACGATCTGCGCCGATTGGGTCGCGACCGCGACGGCCGGAGGAATGCCGAGGAAGATCAGGAGCGGCGTCATGAGAAAGCCGCCGCCGATCCCGAAGAGCCCGGAAATGAAGCCTACCGCCGCACCCATCCCGAGGATGAGAAGAACGCTCACGGGCATCTCAGCGATCGGCAAATAGATTTGCAACCCGGTTCCCCCAATGGCCGGTGCAGCCACGTCGTTGTTACAGCATCATGCAGGCGGTGTAACGGTCATGTTCTGAACGGAAGATGACAGAGCCTGCGTGCCCTCAACTCCTGTCGCCCGCAGTTCGATCCAGGGCGGCAGTCCGCCCTTGGACGGCGACCGGCGGCCGATTGGCAACGGGATCGACGGCTCTCGGGCGCCAGAGCGCGAGCACGGCCTTCGCGGCCTTCAGTTCGGCCGAGCTCAGGCGACCGGCCACCTCGTCCCGCTTCTGGGCGGCCTCGGCGTCTCCCTGGTCCGCCGCGAGGGCGAACCACTGGAACGCTTTCGAGGGGTCGGGTTTCGATCCGAGGCCGAGGGCGAGCAGGATCCCCAGATTGTACTGGCTGTCGCGCAGGCCGGTCTCGGCAGCCTCGCCGTACCAGCGCAGGGCCGCGGCATAGTCCGGCTTCCCGTTCTTGCCCGAGGCGAGAAGGGTGGCGAGGTTGTGCATGGCGCGAATGTTGCCGCCCAAGGCGGCCCGCTCGTACCAGAACGCCGCCTGCTTGAGGTCGAGCGGAACGCCGTCGCCCTTCTCGTGCATCATGGCGAGCCGCTCTTGAGCCGGAGGAAGTCCGGCCTGGGAGGCCCGCTCGAACAGGCGGGCGGCCGCGCTCGTGTCCCGGGCCATGCCGCGTCCCTCGGCGGCTCGGGACGCGATCTCGTAGAGCGCGGCCGCATCGCCGGAGAGGGCTGCCTGCTGCAGGGTCGCCGGCGCGTCCGCCGGGATGCCGGTGATCGTCGCAGGATCGACGAGAAATTGCCCGGCCACGAGCGGGTCGGCAGAAACGGATCCCGTCGCGAGGCTGGATGACTGGAAGACGTTCATCTCGCCGGCCGCAGCGGCCTTGTCGGCCGCGCGTTCCGGCTTCGCGTCCGCAGGTTGGGCCGGTTCCTGCTGCACCTTCGCCGGCGCCGGGGACAGGTCATGCAGGCTCTGCCCGGCGGACAGGATGGGGTAGATGCCCGCAGCCAGGATCAGGAGCGCCAATCCGAAGAAGAGCGGGCGCCGTCGGCTGTCGAGGCTGCGACGCAGGCGCTCGAACAGGGATGAGCCGGCCGATTCTTCAGCCTCCGGCCGGTCGGCTTCGTCGGCGGACTCGGCCTCCTGCTTCAGGGGAGAAGGGGTGTGGGTCGGCGCCGGTTCCAGCGCTGCGCTCTGAGCCGCCCGCCGCGCTGCGGCGATGAAGCTGGCGCGCAGGTTGCCCAGGTCCGAGTCCGAGGCTTCCTCGGGAGCCGGATCCTTCGGTGCTTCGTGAGAGGCCATGTCCGACGAGAGGGGAGCAGCCCCGTCGATCTGCGACAGGGTTGCGGCATGGAGCCTGCGCACGGCCGCTTCGAGGCGGTCCGCCGGCGGCAAGGGATCGGCGGGTGCCACCGAGGCAGATGTGCTCGCGCTGGCGGTGAATGAGAAGCTCCCGTTCGGCAGACGGGAGGCGAGCGCCTCCAGAGCGTCATGAACGGCGCGCAGGGTCTCCTGCGTCTTCTTGTCGGATCGATTGTGCAACGCCTTCAGCTCGACGACGCCATGCTTGAGCGCATCGAAATCGTCCGTATCCGGCAGGGACGGGCGGATGTCGTCGAGCACGGTTCTGGCAGCGCGTTCGGCAATGCTGACGGCCTCGTCCCGGAGGGTCCTGAGTTGCCCGCTGGTCTCGTTGATGGCCTTGTGCAGGGCCTCCCCGGGCATCTGCTCCAAACGCTCGGCCAGCGCCACGACCTGCCGTTCGAGAGCATGGAGCCCTGCCGGCGGAGGCGGCGTGCGCTCGAGCTTCTCGTCGATGGCCCGCAGCATCTGCGCCAATCCGGAGGTGCCGGCCTGCTGGCCGAGCTCGCGCAGTTCCTGCTCGATGCGGTCGAACCGCTGCATCAGCGGCTCGTAGGCGGCGGCCTCCCGTTCGGCGGCGGCTTCGATCCGTGAGGACAGGCGTTCGATGGTTCCGGTCAGCGCCTCGCCGCCTCCGGCGCGGCTGTCCGACAGGCTGGCCATCCGCTCGGTCAGGAGTGCCAGCTGCTCGCTGATCGGGGCCAGATCGGCCGGTGCCGGTTCCGGGCGGCGCGCGAGGATGTCGATGCGCCGGCTCAGGGTCTCCAGCTGCTCGGGGATCTTGCTCGTCTCCTGCGCCGTGGCCGTGACGTAGAGGGCCGAGCAGACATCGTCGAGCGAGGATTTCAGGGCCGTGACATCGCTCTTGCTCACCTGATGGAGGCGAAGCTCCGAAATCTGGCGGCCGAGGATTTCGATATCGTCGGAGAGTCGGGCGATCTGCTGCGGTTCGGCCCGATGCGCCAGATCCTGGCGCATGTCCACGATCTGGCCGCTGAGGAAATCGACGACGGAACGATCAACCCCGGTGGCGGCCATCGCGTCGATCTTGCTCTTGATCTGCTCGATCTCACGGCCAATGCGCCGGTGCAGTCCCTCGCTGACCTCTCCCGAGAGAGACTGGATCTGCTCGTAGAGAACGGTGATCGAACTGGCGAGGGTGCGCAGGTCCTTCGTCTTCGGCCCCTGTTCGAGATCCTTGGCGATCGACCCGAGGGCGGCGTCGAGGGCGGCGATCTCCTCGCGGGTGGCCAGGCTTTCGATGCCGGAGCGCAGACCGTCGATCTCCGTGCGGATGTCGTCGACCGCAGGGATCCAGACGGGATTGGGCTGTTCCAGATGGGCCGCGAGACGGGACATGTCGGCCCGCAGGCCGACGAGCGTTTCGGACACGGGCGCGAGCGCCTTGAGCGCCTCCTCAACGGGAAATTCGATGCGCGGCGGTGCGGCCCGTTCCGAGGTGACCCGGTGCTCCACCGTATCAAGGCGGTTCTTCAGGGAGGACAGAACCTGGGACAGCATGACGGCGATCCGATCCTGCTGGTCCGCGGAACTGCGGGCGGCTTCGTTCAGACGGACCTCGGCCTGCTCGATCCAGCTCGCCATGGACTCGAGCGCAACCGCCGTCCGGGACGCCTGATCCTGGGCCTGACGCTCGCTCTCCGCCGCCACGGCCTCCATCAGGGCCTCATAATTCCTCTTGGGCCGGGAGCGGGGCTGGGAAGCCATCCGGGCGATCAGACTGTCGAGATCGCTGCCCGCCTTCCGGCGCGGGGATGCCGGCCTGTCCTGCGTCTCTTCGAGCACCGCCGCGGTCCATTCCTCAAGGCTCATGCCGGCCCGTCGAGCCGCGGCGGCCATCAGCTCGCGGGCATCAAGGTCCAGGTCGTCAGGTCTTGAGAAGACGTGTCGTCTCATGATTGGGCTCGCGGGGATACGCGTGAACTCCTGAAGGCTTGCACGGCCCCGTACCGGCGCTCGCCTGTCGGGCCAGGAAACGGACGGAGCGAATCACCCCCTTCCGAACCTTTTGCCCGATGCCGCAACTTTTGGCCCGCATAGTAAAAAACCCGTTAAACGGAGGGGATTTAGCGGGAATAACCGCTCGGGGATCCGGCATCTTCCGTTACGGAAATACTCGAATGCGCTCTTCTTTTGCCGCAGCGGCAGATTAAAACGTAATACTCTTGCAACGTACTGTCATAATGTTCTATCATTTCGTTACTGAAGGGGAAGTGCTCGCACTGGCCCCGTCATGAAGACATTACGGGGCGTTCCATGGATCAATTTACAGGCAGCACGCATACCGGTGAGACGGGTGACGGTGCAAAACTTTATACGATAGGCGACCTTGCCCGCGAATTCGGAGTGACCCTCCGCACCCTGCGGTTCTATGAAGATCGCGGGCTTCTCTCCCCACGACGAGACGGAACGGCGCGCATCTACGATGCCCGCGACCGCGAGCGCCTGTCCGTCATCCTCAAGGGCAAGCAGCTCGGCTTCACCCTGACCGAGATTCGCGCCATGCTGGCCGAAGAACGGTCTGGCAACGGTGCAGCCATGAACCTCAAGCTCTCCCTTGACCAGATCGAGGATCAGATTCGCCACCTCGAGCAGCAGAAGATCGAGATCGAAGGCGCCCTGGCCGAGCTTCACGCCCGGCGCGCCGGCATCGCGGTCGCTGCCTAAGCGGCGGTCGAAAAGACGCGATCTTCCAAGAATGCCCGCCCGGCTCAGGCCAGAAACCTGCGGCCCGGGTGGGCATTTCCGTTTGGCCGGTGCCGGGCTTGAGGCCGATTAAGGCTCCGGGATGTCCCATCCGGCCTTGGATACCGGATGGCCGTCGACCTTCGTCGCTCCTACCAAAGATTTCGCACGCTACCTCTTCCCAAAACGGCTGGATGGTTTATATGTAAACTATCTACCTGGCCGGTGAGCTTCCTTATGGGAATGTTTCCGCCGGCATCCGATCTGGGAGAGTCCGAATGCCGGTCTACAAGGCCCCCGTCGAAGACGTCATGTTCCTCCTGAGCGACGTGTTCCCGATTGAGCGTCACAACAACCTGCCCGGCTTTGCCGATGCGACGCCCGATACCGTGGAGGCAATCCTCGCCGAAGGTGCCAAGCTCTGCGAGGAGGTGTTCGCACCCTTGAACCTCTCCGGCGACCAGGAGGGCTGCACCCGCCATCCGGATGGCTCGGTCACCACCCCGAAGGGCTTCAAGGAAGCCTACGAGGCCTATGCCGCCGGGGGCTGGATGGGCTTGGCCGCGCCGGAGGAATACGGCGGCCAAGGGCTTCCCTCCGTCCTCAACACGGTGATGCAGGAATTCGTCTCCTCGGCGAACCTCGCGCTCGGCATGTATCCGGGCCTCACGCAAGGAGCCATCGCGGCGCTCCTGGTGCACGGCACCGACGAGCAGAAGAAGATCTATCTGCCGAAGATGATCGAGGGTGCCTGGACCGGCACCATGAACCTGACCGAGCCCCATTGCGGCACGGATCTGGGACTGCTCAAGACCAAGGCGGTGCCGAACGGCGACGGCTCGTATGCCATCTCCGGCACCAAGATCTTCATCTCCGCCGGCGAGCACGACATGGCGGAGAACATCGTCCATCTGGTGCTCGCCCGCATCGAAGGGGCGCCGCAGGGCACGAAGGGCATCTCGCTCTTCGTGGTGCCGAAACGTCTCGTCAACGGGGATGGTTCGCTCGGCGAGCGCAACGGCGTCTCCTGCGGCTCTCTCGAGCACAAGATGGGCATCCACGGCAACGCCACCTGCGTGATGAACTACGACGGCGCCAAGGGCTGGCTGGTCGGCGAGGCGAATCGCGGGCTGAACGCCATGTTCGTGATGATGAACGAGGCGCGGCTCGCGGTCGGCGTGCAGGGGCTCGCCCAATCCGAAGTCGCCTATCAGAATGCCGTGGCCTATGCGAAGGACCGACTCCAGGGCCGCTCGCTCACGGGCGCGAAATTCCCCGACAGGCCGGCCGACCCAATCATCGTGCATCCGGACGTGCGCCGCACGCTTCTCTCCATCAAGGCCATCAACGAGGCGGGGCGTGCCCTCATCGTCTGGACAGGCCTCAACAGCGACATCGCGCATCGCTCGTCCGACGATGCGCAGCGCCAGACCGCCGAGGATTACATGGGCCTGATGACGCCCGTGGTGAAAGGCGTGCTCACCGATCTCGGCTTCGACAATGCCGTCAAGGCGCAGCAGATGTTCGGCGGCCACGGCTATATCGAGGAATGGGGCATGTCGCAGTTCGTGCGCGATGCCCGCATCACGCAGATCTACGAGGGCGCCAACGGGATCCAGGCCATGGATCTCGTCGGCCGCAAGCTCGGCAAGGACGGCGGACGCGCCGTCATGACCTTCTTCAACGAAGTCGCCGCCTTCTGCCAGGAGAATGCGTCCGACGAGAGCCTGAAGACCTACATTGCGCCCCTGCAGCAGGGCCTCGGCCATCTGCAGCAGGCCACCATGTGGTTCATGCAGAACGCCATGGCGAAGCCCGACAATGCCGGCGCCGGCGCCACCGACTACATGCATCTCTTCGGCCTTGTGGTAATGGGCTACATGTGGGCCCGGATGGCGAAGGCCGCGCAGGCGAAGAAGGCTCAAGGAAACGGCGTCGCCGACAAGATGGATGCCAAGCTTCTGACCGGCCGCTTCTTCATGGAGCGCCTGATGCCCGAGACCGGCACGCGCCTCGCCCGCATTTCCACCGGGGCGGACACGACCATGGCGCTGCCGGCAGAGGCTTTCTAAGTGACAAGCGCGATCCCGGCCCAAGAACCGGGATCGCAGGACGAGTAAAGCACTCTATTCTGATGACGATCCCGGATCGCTGCGGCGTCCGGGATGACAACATGATCGGGAGGCCTCCATGGCTGAAGCCTATATCTACGATGCCGTTCGCACCCCGCGCGGACGCGGCAAGCCCGACGGTTCGTTGCACGAGGTTCCGGCGGTCGATCTCGCCGTGACGGCGCTCGATGCCATCCGCACGCGCAACGATCTCGATCCGATGCTGGTGGAGGACGTGGTGCTCGGCTGCGTCGATCCGATCGGCGAGGCCGGCGGCGACATCGCGCGCGCAGCGGCGCTCAAGGCAGGTTTCGGCAAGGAGGTGCCGGGCGTGCAGATCAACCGCTTCTGCGCCTCCGGCCTCGATGCGGTGAACCTGGCTGCCGCGCAGGTGATGTCGGGCATGAAGGACATCGTCATCGGCGGCGGAGTCGAGTCCATGAGCCGCATCGGCATGGGCGCTTCGGGCGGCGCATGGCCGGTCGATCCGGGCATCGCCATTCCGACCTATTTCCTGCCGCAGGGCATCTCGGCGGATCTGATTGCGACGAAGTACGGCTTCTCCCGCGACGACGTGGACGCCTATGCGGTCGAGTCGCAGAAGCGTGCCGCGATGTCCTGGGACGAGGGACGGTTCGCGAGGTCCGTCGTGCCGGTGAAGGACATCAACGGCATCACGATCCTGTCAAAGGACGAGCACATGCGCCCGCAGACGGACATGCAGTCGCTCGGCCAGCTCAAGGCCGCCTTCGTGCAGATGGGCGAGATGGGCGGCTTCGATGCGGTGGCCATCGCGGCCCACCCGGACGTGGAGTTCGTCAACCACGTGCATCACGCCGGCAACTCCTCGGGCATCGTCGACGGCGCCGCCGCGGTCCTCGTCGGAAGCCGGGAGGGTGGCACGAAGGCGGGTCTGAAGCCTCGGGCGCGCCTCAAGGGCTTCGCGTCCATCGGGTCCGATCTCGCGCTCATGCTCACCGGCCCCATCGACGTGTCGGAGCTGGCCTTGCGCAAGGCCGGCATGACGAAGGACGACATCGATCTCTTCGAGATCAACGAGGCCTTCTCGGCGGTGGTGCTGCGCTACATGCAGGCCTTGGACCTCGACCCGGCGAAGGTGAACGTGAATGGCGGCGCCATCGCCATGGGTCACCCGCTCGGCGCCACCGGCGCCATGATCCTTGGCACGGTGCTCGACGAACTGGAGCGCACGAATAAGCAGACGGCCCTGATCACCCTGTGTGTCGCCGCCGGCATGGGCACGGCCGCGATCATCGAGCGGGTTTGAGCGAGCGGGAACGGGAGAATCATCATGACGAATTTCACCAATTTCCGCTTCGAGACCGACGCCGACGGCATTGCGCTCGCCACCTGGGACATGCCCGGCCGCTCCATGAACGTGATCACCCCGGAGGTGATGGCCGAACTGGAGCAGATCATCGAGAAGGTCGCCGGCGACGAGGCGATCAAGGGCTGCGTCATCACTTCCGGCAAGGAGGCGTTCTCCGGCGGCGCCGATCTCACCATGCTTCAGGGCCTGGGTGCAGAATACGCACGGCTTGCGAAGGAGAAGGGCGAGGAGACTGCGATGCAGTTCTTCTTCGATGAATCGCGCAGGCTCTCGCTCCTGTACCGCCGGCTCGAGACCAGCGGCAAGCCCTTTGCCGCGGCCATCCATGGCGTGTGCCTCGGCGGCGCCTTTGAACTCGCGCTCGCCTGCCATTTCCGCGTGCTGTCGGATGCGGATTCCACCCGCGTCGGCCTGCCCGAGGTGAAGGTCGGGCTGTTCCCCGGCGCCGGCGGCACGCAACGCGTGGCACGCCTGATGCAGACGGGCGATGCCCTGCAGATGCTGTTCAAGGGCGAGCAGATCCGTCCGCTCATGGCCCGCAACATGGGCCTCGTCCATGCGGTCGCGCCGCGTGAAGGGATCGTGCAGTCGGCGAAGGACTGGATCAGGCAAGGCGGCTCGGCCGTCGCGCCCTGGGACCAGAAGGGCTACAAGCTGCCGTCCAACAAGGTCTACTCCGCCGCCGGCATGCAGATCTGGCCGCCGGCCAACGCCATCTATCGTCGCGAGACCCAGGATAACTACCCGGCAATCCGCGCGATCCTCGAATCCGTCTATCAGGGCCTGCAGCTTCCGATGGATCTCGCCCTGAAGGTGGAGTCGCGCTGGTTCGCCAAGATCCTGCGTTCGAAGGAGGCGGCAGCGATGATCCGCACGCTCTTCATCTCCATGCAGGATCTCAACAAGGGCGCGCGCCGCCCGAAGGACGTGCCGCCGACGAGCCTGAAGAAGGTCGGCGTCGTCGGCGCAGGCTTCATGGGGGCGAGCGTTGCCTACGTCACGGCCAATGCCGGTCTTGAGGTCGTGCTCATCGATCGCGACATGGAATCGGCCGAGAAGGGCAAGGCGCATTCGCACAAGCTCGTGTCCGACCAGATCATGAAGGGCCGCGCCAAGACCGCGGACCGCGATGCGCTGCTCGCGCGCATCACGCCCTCGGCCGATTACGGCGATCTGAAGGGTTGCGATCTCGTCATCGAGGCCGTGTTCGAGGATCCCAAGGTCAAGGCCGAGGTGATCCAGAAGGTGGAGGCTGCCATCCAGCCGGATTGCATTTTCGCGTCCAACACCTCGACCCTGCCTATCACGGGTCTCGCCCAGCAGTCGAAGAATGCGGGCCAGTTCATCGGTATCCATTTCTTCTCGCCGGTCGAGAAGATGATGCTGGTCGAGATCATCATGGGCAAGGAGACCGGCGACAAGGCGCTCGCCACCGCGCTCGATTACGTACGCCTGATCAAGAAGACGCCGATCGTCGTCAACGACTCGCGCGGCTTCTTCGCCAATCGCTGCGTCCTCGCCTATATCCTCGAAGGGCATCTCATGTTCACCGAGGGCCTGCCCGCGGCGGTGATCGAGCAGGCCGGCAAGCAGGCCGGCATGCCGGTCGGGCCGCTGTCGCTGAACGACGAGGTCGGCGTCGATCTCGGCCTCAAGATCCTGCGCGCCACCAAGGCGCAGCTGGGCGAAGCCGCGATCGTGCCGCAGCAGGAGGAACTGCTGACCACGCTCGTCGAGAGGGAAGGGCGGCTCGGCCGCAAGAACCGCAAGGGCTTCTACGATTATCCGGAAGGCGGGCAGAAGCGCCTGTGGCCCGGCCTGAAGGATCTTCAGGCGAAGCACGTGGAGGCCGAGTTCGTCGACATGCAGGAGTTGAAGCAGCGTCTGCTCGTCACCCAGGCTCTGGAAGCGGCTCGCACCTTCGAGGAGGGCGTGGTCACGGATCCGCGCGAGGCGGATGTGGGATCGATCCTCGGCTTCGGCTTCGCGCCCTACACGGGCGGCGCGCTCTCCTATATCGACTTCATGGGCGCGAAAGCCTTCGTGGATCTGTGCCAGAGCCTGCAGGCCAAGCACGGCGACCGTTTCGCGCCGCCGAAGATCCTTATCGACATGGCAGCTGCGGGCGACACGTTCTACGGTCGCGCAGCCGGGACGAAGAAGGCTGCATGAGGATCCACGATCACGCGTCATCACCTCCCCGGACTTGATCGGGGACCCGTAGCGGTGATCTCAATGGGGAGCGCGCGGCGTTTGCCTGATCGTCATGGCCGGGACAAGCCCGGCCATGACGGAGAGGGTGAAGCTTGACCGATCGTCTGCCGCGTCACAAAAATCGGCGGCAGAGACGACCTGAAGGAGCCTTCCCATGAAACCGCACTTCGCCATGATGGCGGGCTATAATGCATGGAGCAACGAGCGCATCTACGATGTGGCGGCGCAACTATCCGATGCGGATTATCGCGCGGATCGCGGGGCTTTCTTCAAGTCGGTGCACGGAACCTTGAACCATCTCCTGGTCGCCGACCGCATCTGGTTGAAGCGCTTTTCCGGGCGGGGCGAGGCGCCGAACCGCCTCGATGCGATCCTGTTCGAGACCCTCCCCGAGCTGCGTGCGGCGCGCGCGAGAGAGGACGAGCGGATCGTCGCCTATGTCGACAGCCTGTCCGATGCCGACCTCATGGGCCGCATCCGCTACAAGACGATTACGACCCCGATGGAGATCGAGCAGCCGCTCGCCCCGGCGCTGGTCCATTTCTTCAATCATCAGACCCATCATCGCGGACAGGTTCATGCCCTGCTCACGGGATTCGGCCTCGAGGCACCGTCCCTCGATCTCATCCTGTTCCAGCGCCAGACCGGAATGGGCCTCGCATGAACCTGTGGCTGCGCGTCCTTCACCTGGTCGTCACGTCCATTTTCCGCGCGAGGCTCGATCCCGTGCGGGACGTGTCGCGCCTGACCTTCCGGGTATGGCCGCACGACCTCGACACCTCGCTCCACATGAACAATGGGCGCTACTGGACGCTCATGGATCTCGGCCGCACCGACATGATGATCCGCTCCGGCCTGTGGCGGCCCGTCCTCAGGCACGGCTGGGTGCCTGTGGTGGGCGCGGGACAGATCCGCTTCCGGCGGGAACTCAGGCCTTTTCGCTCCTTCACGCTGGAGACCCGCATCCTCACCTGGTCCGACAGTCACGTGGTGATGGAGCACCGGCTGGTCTCCAAAGCCAAGGACGGCAGTCCGATCCTCAACGCCATCGCCCTCGTCAGGGCGGGCCTCTATGACCGGGCGGAGCGACGCTTCGTTCCCATGGAGCGCCTCCTCGGCGAAGTCGGCGTCGAGGCCGAAGCGCCGGCGGCCGCCCCCGAGGTCGAGGCCTTCCTCCGAGCCGAAGAGACATTGAAGAGCGCCGCCTGATGGTCCAAGGTGGGACCGACGCCGTTCCGGCCTGAGCAACTCCGAATCGGACCCATGCCCCGCACCATCGACTATTACTTCTCCCTCGTGAGCCCCTGGGCCTATATCGGCCATGCGCCCTTCATGGAGATCGCGCAGAAGCACGGGGCGGAGGTCAATTACAAACCCGTCTTCCTCGGCCGCGTCTTCTCGGAGACCGGCGGACTGCCGCTCGCCCAGCGCCATCCGGCCCGCCAGCGCTACCGGATTCTCGAATTGCAGCGCTGGCGAGAAAAACGCGGCCTGTCCTTCAACATCAGTCCGAAGCACTGGCCCTTCGACGTGAACCTCGCCGACCGCTTCGTCATCGCGATCACGGCATCCGGCAAGAGCCCCGATCCCTTCCTGCGCCGGGCCTTCGCGGCCGTGTGGGAGGAGGAGCGCGACCTGGCCGATCCGCTCGTTCTGACGGAGCTGGCGGAGCAGGCCGGCCTTGATTCGTCCGCCCTGATGGATGTGGTGACCGGCAGCACCACCGAGGCGATCTATGCCCTCAATCTCGAGAATGCGGTGGCAAGCGACGTCTTCGGGTCGCCGGCCTATGTGCTCGACGGCGAGGTGTTCTGGGGGCAGGACCGGCTCGAACTGCTCGACGATGCGCTGAAGAGCGGACGTGAGCCGTATCGGCCCAATCCCTGACATTCGGCATGCGAACCATCGGCCTCATCGGCGGCATGAGCTGGGAAAGCTCGGCCGAGTATTACCGCATCATCAACCAGGAGACGAACCGGCGGCTCGGCGGGGTGCATTCGGCGCAATGCCTGATGTGGTCGGCCGATTTCGACGAGATCAAGCGGCTGCAGCACGAAGGCGAGTGGGGCAGGCTCGGCGAGGAGATGAAGGCAGCTGCGCGCCGGCTGGAACGAGGCGGAGCGGACTTCATCGTGCTGTGTACGAACACGATGCATCGCTTGGCGGATGCGATCTCGTCGGCGGTGAACATTCCGCTGCTCCACATTGCCGATCCCACGGCCGACAAGATCAGGGCTGCGGGGATCGAGCGCATCGGCCTTCTCGGCACGGCCTTCACCATGGAGCACGATTTCTACAAGGGCCGCCTGCAGCAGCATCATGGGCTCGACGTGATCGTGCCGGACGAAAGCGACCGGCGGATCGTGCACGAGATCATCTACAAGGAACTCGTGCTCGGGATCGTCAGACAGGAGTCGCGGCAGGCCTATCGGGAGGTCATCGCACGCCTGATCGAGCGTGGCGCCCAGGGGATCATCCTCGGTTGCACCGAGATCATGCTCCTGGTCTCCGACGAAGACAGCGCCGTGCCGCTGTTCGACACCACGACGATCCACGCGGTCGCGGCGGTCGATTTCGCGTTGCGGTCGGAATGAAACGTAGGAATTCCGACACTCTCGTCATGGCCGGGCTTGTCCCGGCCATCTCGCTTGTTTGTGGCGCGGCGCTTCACCCAATCGGGATCACCGGCACAAGGCCGGTGATGACGAAGAGAGGATTCACTCCGCCGCCACCTTCGTCGCGCGCCACTGCGTCAGGAGGGCCCGCAGGGCCGCCGGTTTCAGGGGCTTGTTGAGCACATGGATGTTCATGGCTGCCGCGGCTTCGCGCACGGCCGGCGTGCGGTCCGCGGTCACGAGCACGGCGGGCGTGTCGACCTGCGTCTTCCAACGGAGGGCCTTGATGAGTTCCAAACCGTCCGTGTCGTCGAGGTGATAATCGGCGATGATCACTTCCGGCAGAGCCTTGTGCGTTCTCAGAGCCTGATGCGCGCTCTCGAGATCCGATGCAGTCCAGGTATCGCAGCCCCATCCGGAGAGGAGCAGGCGCATGCCTTCGAGGATGGCCGGTTCGTTGTCGATCACGAGGACGCGCAGGCCCGACAGCACGGTCGCGGCAGGCTTCGGCGGCTCGGGCGATGCGGCCGTGGCCGGAAGAGCCGCCACCACCGGCACCTCGACCCGGAACACCGAGCCGCGTCCCACCTCCGAGTTCAGGGTGATCGGATGCTTGAGCACGCGGCCGATGCGCTCGACGATCGAGAGGCCGAGGCCCAAGCCCCGCGCGACCTTCATGCCCTGATCCAGGCGCTGGAACTCGCGAAACACGATGCGCTGCTTCGAGGCCGGAATGCCCAGCCCCGTATCCCACACCTCCAGCACGAGATGACCGCCGCGCCGGCGCCCGCCGACGATCACGCGGCCCGACGGCGTGTATTTGATGGCATTGGAGATGAGATTCTGCAGCAGGCGCCGCATCAGGCGCCGGTCGGACCGCACGGTCAGGGAGGATGGCACGAAGGTGAGCTTCAGTCCCTTGTTGCGGGCCACGGGCTCGAACTCGCGCTGCAGCTGGCGGAACAGCTCGTCGATGCGGAAGCTGGACCATTGCGGCTTCATGGCGCCCGTGTCGAGGCGCGAGATGTCGAGGATCGCGGTCAGGATTTCCTCGACCGCGTCGAGCGAGGCGTCGATGTTCTCGGCCAGCGTCGCGTCGCCCGCTTCACGATCCCGCTCCACGAGCGAGACCGCGTACAGACGCGCCGCGTTGAGGGGCTGGAGAATGTCGTGCGAGGCTGCGGCGAGAAAGCGGGTCTTGGAGATGTTCGCCTCGTCGGCCTCGGCCTTGGCGCTGCGTAGGGCTTCGTTGAGACGCGTCAGCTCCTCGGTACGCTCGCGCACGCGCTGTTCCAGGGTCTCGTTCGCGCGGCGGCTCGCCTCTTCGGCCAGCACGGTTTCGGTCACGTCCGTGTAGGTGGTCACGTGGCCGCCATCGGGCAGCAGGTTCGAGCGGATCTCGATGACCTTGCCGGAGGGATAGAGCTTGAGCCGCACGGGCTCCACATCGTGGCGGAAGGAGTGGAGGCGGGCGGCAATCAGCTCGTCGATCTTGCCCGGCCCGTAGGATCCGCGCGAGGCATTGTAATGGACGATGCGTTCCATGCTGATGCCCACGTGAACGAAGTTGGGCGGCATGTCGTAGAGATCGATGAAAGCCTGGTTCCAGGCGAGCAGGCGCAAATCGCTGTCGAGCACGGTGATGCCCTGCTTGGCATAGTTGAGCGCGTGCTGGAGCAGGTCGCGGCTGTGCTGGATCGCCGCGGAGGCGTCGTCGAGGAGCTTGAGGGCTGCTTCCGTGGATACGGTGCGGCGCCGCAGCAGCAGCGACAGCGCGAGGCGTGAGGACGCCGTGCCGATGGCCGACGCAAGAAGATGTTCCGCGTAGCGCAGGAGATGGACGTCGGCTTCGGCCCGGGGCTCGAGCTGCTGTCCGCGGCTATGGGTGAAGCCTTCGAACGAACGGTTCGTCCGTTCCTCGCCGAGATAGCGGGCGACGGTCGCGCGCAGTTCGCCGACCGTGACGCTGGCCCGGAACAGGCGGAAGCTCGGGGCCGCGGAGGCGGCGGCTTCTCCCAGGAAGAGATTGGCCTGGATCTGCTCCATGGCGGTGACGGGCCGCCATAGCGAGAAGCCGATATAGCAGAGGATGTTGAGCGTCAGGCTCCAGACGACGCCGTGGGTGAGCTGAGGCAGGTCGACGCCGAACAAGGCCGTGGGCTTGAGAGCCGTGATGCCGAAGGGGCCGGTGACCACCACGTCGGACCAGAAGACGCCGTCCCAGACGAGACTCGGAAGGAGAAGCGTGTAGGCCCAGGTGAAGAAGCCGACGACGAGCCCGACGCTGGCGCCCAACGCCGTGCCGCGCGACCAGATCAGACCGCCGAGAAAGGCAGGCGCCACCTGCGCAATGGCCGCGAAGGACAAGAGGCCGATCGCGGCGAGCGCGGCTTCCCCAGAGGCACGGTAATAAGCATAGCCCAGGAGGATGACGAGAACGATGGAGATGCGGCGCACGCCGATCACGAAGCTGCCGGGATCGATGCCCGCAAAGGCGCGCCGCCGCAGGACGATGGGCATGACGAGGTGGTTCGAGATCATCACCGCCACGGCGACGGAGTCGACGATCACCATGGCCGTCGCCGCCGAGAAGCCGCCGAGGAAGGCAAGGACGGCGATGGTGCCTGCCTTGTCCGCGAGCGGCAGCGCCAGCAGGGTCATGTCCCGATCGACGTTCCCTTCCGGAAAAGAGGCGAGGCCCGCGAGAGCGATCGGGATCACGAAGAGATTGATGAGGATCAGGTAGAGCGGAAACAGCCAGGCGGTGCGCTTGAGATCCGCAATGTCATGGTTCTCGACCACCGTCACGTGGAACTGGCGCGGCAGGAGGAGAGCCGCGCAGGTCGAGAGCAGGATCAGGGTGATGTAGCTGCCGAAACCGGAGGTGCGGCTCATCAGGTCCGCGCTGGTTCCCTGCGCGTGAAGGCGCTGCACGATGGCATCGTAGCCGTCGAACATCACGAAGGTAATGTAGCCGCCGACCACCAGGAAGGCGACCAGCTTCACCACCGACTCGAGGGAGATCGCCAAAAGCAGCCCGTTCTGGTGCTCGGTGGCATCCGTATGACGGGTGCCGAAGGCGACGGCGAAGCCCGCCAACACGAGGGCGACCACGAAGGCGAGATCGCCGATGAACGGGAGCTGAGACGGGAACGTTTCATTGGTCGCCCCCAAGAAGACATCAAGCGAGGACGAGACCGCCTTCAATTGCAGCGCGATGTAGGGAATGGAACCGACGAGGGCGATCAGGCTGACGAGAGCGGCGACCCGTTCGCTCTTGCCGTAGCGGGCCGCGACAAAATCGGCGATGGAGGAAATGTTCTGCGTCTTCGCGACCCGCACGATCCGGGCGACGAGCGGATAGCCCAAGCCGATGACGAGGATTGGTCCGATATAGATGGCGAGGAAGTCCAAGCCTGAATGGCTGGCGAGCCCCACCGATCCGAAGAAGGTCCAGGACGTGCAATAGACGGCCAGCGCAAGGGCCGCGATGGTGGAGCGGGCTGGACCCTGAATGAAGCGCCGCCCGCCGTTGTCGCCCCAATGGGCCACGGTGAACAGAAAGCAGAGATAAACCAGCGCCGACAGCACGACGGCCCAGGTGGCAACCATAGGCTCAACCCTCAAAAGCAAATCCCAGCTAGCATTAGCGGGTCAGCGGCGCGAAGGCCATGGCAGGAGCCGTCACAGGCCCCGATCCCATTCCGGCTCCGGCCTGAAGCGCTCGGCCAGGAACGCCACGAAGGCGCGGACCTTGGCCGGAGCCTGCCGGCCCGAGGGCAGGACGGCGTGGATGCCGGGCTCATAGGTCGGGTGGTCGCGCAGGACCGGAACGAGGCTCCCGTCGCGCAGGCTGTCGCCCACGATGAAGGTGGGCTGGTAGATCAGCCCCTGTCCGGCGACGGCGGCAGCCAGAAGGGCATCTCCATTGTTGGCCCGCAGATTGCCCTGGATCGGCACCACGATGTCGCCATTGACCCCGAAGGCCCATCGGTTCGCCCCGATAGCGCTCGGCAGCGTATAGCCGAGGCAGTTGTGCTGGGCGAGATCCTCCAGGTTGCGCAGAATTCCGTGCTTTTCCAGATAAGCGGGAGAGGCACAGACAACGGTGCGGCAGGCGGCGAGCCGCCGGGCCACGAGGCTCGAATCCTTCAGGCGGCCGATCCGGATCGCCAGATCCCATCCTTCCTCCATGAGATCGACGTAGCGGTCGGCCAGGCCGAGATCGAACGAGACGGCGGGATAGAGCCGGCTGAACGCGGTGAGAGCCGGGACGATCTGCCGGAAGCCGAAGGTGAGCGGAACGTTGAGGCGGAGCGTTCCCCGGGGCTCGACCCTGTCGAGGCTGGCTGACGCTTCCGCCTCCTCGATCTCGGCGAGAATGCGCTCACAGGCGATGAGATAGTTCCGGCCGCCCTCGGTCAGAACGAGCTTGCGCGTGGAGCGGTGCAGGAGCTTGACTCCGAGCCGGTCTTCGATGGCGGATACATGCTTCGTCACCATAGTCTGTGACAGATCGAGCGCCCGTGCAGCCGCCGAAAAGCTGCCGAGGGTTGCAACGCGGACAAAGGCCTGCATGCTGGTGACGCGGTCAAGCATCAGGACAATCTCATTCTTCTGGTGTGAAGTCATATCCCAGGGATGAGATTATCATGCTTCTGGTTTGAGATCATAGGGAAGGACCGTATTCAGGAGATCTCCCATGATCGATACCCGCACTGCCCCCTATGCCGCCTTGGTCCTGCGCATCACGTTGGGCGTCCTGTTCCTCGCCCATGCGGGCCTCAAGGTCTTCGTGTTCACGCCGGCCGGCGCCGCCCAGTTCTTCGGCAGTCTCGGCCTGCCGCCGGTGCTGGCCTATCTGACCATTGCGGCTGAGACGGCCGGCGGCCTCGCTCTCATCCTCGGGTTCTTCTCCCGCTGGGTCTCGCTCGCGCTGATCCCGATCCTCCTCGGCGCCATCGTGTTCGTCCATGGCTCAGCCGGGTTCTTCTTCAACAATCCCAAGGGTGGCTGGGAATACCTGGCGTTCTGGATCGCTGCCCTCGTGGTGCAGGCTCTCCTGGGCGACGGTGCCCTTGCGGTGCGGGCCGGATCGGCAAAAACTGCTCCCACGCTGTCCACGCGTTCAGCCTGAGGCACATGCGATGATCAAGCCCATTCCCCATGATGTCACCGGAGGACCGGTGGTACACCCCATCGATCCCGGCGTCAGGATCGGCCATGTTCACTTGAAGGTGGCCGATCTCGAACGCGCGCTCGCCTTCTATTGCGGCGTGCTCGGTTTCGAGCTGATTCAGCGCTACGGCACCCAGGCTGCCTTCGTCTCGGCCGGGGGCTATCATCACCACATCGGCTTGAACACCTGGGAGAGCAAGGGAGGATCCCCGCCGCCTCCCGGCACCACGGGCCTCTACCATGTAGCGATCCTCTATCCGACGCGGGCGGCCCTCGCCGATGCGCTTTACCGGCTGGCCCAGGCCGGCATCCCGCTGCAGGGGGCGAGCGATCATGGGGTCAGCGAGGCGCTCTACCTGAGCGATCCCGACGGAAACGGCATCGAGCTCTACGTCGATCGCCCGCAAGACCAGTGGCCGAGAACCGCCGGCGGCGAACTCGCCATGGTCACGCGGCGCCTCGACTTGCAGGACCTGCTGGCGGCCCGCGAGGCTTGACGAAATTCTCAAGCCGGGCAGCTTTAGCTTGGGGTTAAGCAGAGAGGCCCGTTCATGTGGAATGAATTCAAGCAATTCGCCCTGCGGGGCAATGTGGTCGATCTCGCCATCGGCATCATCATCGGTGCCGCCTTCGGCAGGATCGTGGATTCCCTCGTCGGCGACATCTTCATGCCCATCATTGGGGCTGTCACCGGCGGCCTCGATTTCTCGAACTACTTCACGGCTCTTTCCGGCAACGTCACCGCGGGGTCGCTCGACGAAGCCAAGAAGCAGGGCGCCGTGCTCGGCTGGGGCAACTTCGTCACGGTCGCCATCAACTTCGTCATCATCGCCTGGATCCTCTTCCTCCTGGTCAAGGGCATGAATCGCCTGCGCCGTGCGGAGGATGCGAAGACCGGAACGGCCGAGAAGCCGCCGGAGATCCCGGCCGACGTGAAGTTGCTGACGGAGATCCGCGATCTTCTGCAGACGGGTCAAACGACCTGAATCGATCACCGAATTTGATCGGATCCTGCGTCTTCTGTCATGGGACATATTCGAGGCTTGCCTTGAGCAGGCGAACGGGCCATGCCTAGGCGCCCGATTTCGAGGAAAGCCCCCATGAACGCGTCCGTGTCGATTCCGTCCGTTCTCAACCTGCGACCTGAGGCGGAGCAGGCGCCGACAAGCGGCATCGTGGACGTGTTCAGCTACGGCCGTCTGAAGCCCGGCATCATCCCGCTCTGGGTGGGGGAGGGTGACATGCCGACGCCGTCCTTCATCTGCGAGGCGGCCGCCCAATCGCTTGCGAAGGGCGAGACCTTCTACACCTACCAGCGCGGCATCCCCGAGCTGCGTCAGGCGATCGCCGGCTACCATGAGCGGGTCTACGGCAAGACGTTCGATCCGGAGCGCTTCTTCGTGACGTCAGGCGGCATGCCTGCGATGCAACTTGCTTTCCGCATGCTGGCGGGCAATGGCGACGAAGTGCTGGTTCCGACGCCCGCGTGGCCGAATTTCGCCGGCGCGATCACCATTGCCGGAGCGCGTGCCGTCGCCGTGCCGATGATGATTGATACACAAGGCTGGCATCTCGATTTCGAGCGGATCGAGAAGGCGATCACGCCGCGCACCCGCGTGCTCGTCATCAACTCGCCCTCGAACCCCACCGGGTGGGTTGCGAGCCATGCGGATCTTCGCGCCGCGCTCGATCTCGCCCGCCGGCACGGGCTCTGGATCGTGGCGGACGAGATCTACGGCCGCTTCATCCACGATCCGGCGCTCACCGTCGAGGGACGGGCGCCGTCCTTCCGCGATGTGATGGCACCCGAGGACAAGATCCTCTTCATCCAGACGTTCTCCAAGAACTGGGCCATGACCGGATGGCGCCTCGGCTGGCTCGAAGCGCCGCCGGCCATGGGGCAGGTGATCGAGAACCTGATCCAGTACCAGACCTCCGGCACGCCGGTCTTCATCCAGCGCGCAGGCGTTGCCGCCATCGAGCAGGGGGAGGGTTTCCTGGTCGATCAGATCGCCAAGGCACGCCACGGCCGGGAGATCGTCGGACGGCTGTCTCAAACTGGCCTCGTTGAGCTGCCGCCGCCGAGCGGCGCCTTCTATGCCTTCCTGAAGATCAAGGGTGCGACGAGTGCGAAGGACATCGCCTTCCGGCTCATCGACGAGGCCAATGTGGGCCTCGCGCCCGGCTCCGCCTTCGGCGATGCGGGCGAGGGCTACCTGCGTCTGTGCTACCTGCGCAAGCCCGAGGACGTGGAGGAAGCGGTCCGCCGCATCAGTGAAGCCCTGCCGAGGCTCGTGGTCTGAGAGAACGACCGCGTCTAGGGCGGCGGGATCACGCCTTTCTTCAGGATGAAGCAGCCGTAGAACCGGCGCTCGCCCGTCGCCACGATCGCATAGGCCTTCTTCGCACGCTCGTAGAACGCGAAGCGTTCGACCGAACCCATCGGCCAGGTGTCGCGTCCGGCATCGCGCCTGGCAACGGCATCGATCTCGGCCTGAGCCTCCTGCTGAATGGCCGGGAGTTCGTCGGGATTGCCGACGACTTCCATGCGCTCCGCGGGGCTGTCGACGAAGCTGTCGAGGGGCATCAGCGAGAGGATGGCCCGGATCGCCTGGGGCGAGCCGATGTTGTCCATGCGGATCAGCCGGCCGTAGGTCGTCTGGCGCGCAATGGAATCGGCCGGGAAGTTGGCATCGCAGATCACGAGATCGTCGCCATGGCCCATGGCCTGGAGCACATACAGCAGATCGGCATTGAGCGCCGGGTCGATTCCGTGCAGCACAGTTTCCTCCATGGCGTGATCGATGGGCGCAATCTCAGCAGGCTTTCGGACGCCATGCAATGCCGAGCTTCGGCCGATACGTTCCGGCAGTCCGCCACCGCATGGCTTGTGCGCACCCTCGGCATTTGACGCATCGGCGAAGGACGTTCAAGAGCAGAACCGTGATGCGTCTCGTTCTCGCCCATCTCACCCAGATCCTGGTTGCCGCCCTTGGCGGCGTCGTTTTCCACTGGCTCGGCGTTCCGGCCGCCTGGCTGTCAGGATCGGCGATCGCCGCCACGCTGTGGGGGCTGACCGGCTGGGCTGTTCCCCTGCCGAGGGCGCTTGCCGATGCCGCCATGCTGATCTCGGGCGCGGCCATGGGCGCAGCGGTAACACCCGCCGCCGTCGCCGCCATGGGACGCTATCCGGGCAGCCTCATTCTGCTGGTCATCGGCGTCGTGGCGATCTCGGCCGCCTCGACCGCATGGCTCGTGCGCATGTCGGGCTGGCGCAAGGCGGATGCGGTGCTGGCCTCGGTGCCCGGCGCCCTCTCGACGGTCCTGGCGGTGGCGGCCGACCGGAAGGCGGAGGTGGCCTCCATCGCCATCGTGCAGAACTTTCGGCTTTTCGTACTGATTGCGCTCCTGCCGAGCCTGGTCGTTTTGACTGGGGGCGGGGGCAATGTCGGTGCGCTGATCGGCGAGGGGCTTCCCATCGAGAGCCCGGAAGGTATGGCCTTCATTCTGCTCGGCGGCCTCCTGCTCGGCATGCTGTTCACCCGGTTGAAGGTGGCCGCTCCCATCCTGCTCGGCGCGACCGTGGTCAGTTCCGTCAGCCACGGCACGGAATGGGTGACCGGCGTCATTCCACCGGTGATCGCCACGGGCGGGCTCGTGCTCATCGGCCTCTTCATCGCAGAACGATTCCGCAATCTCCAGCGCTCGACACTCAGAAGAGCGCTCGTGTCCGCGCTTGGCTCCTTCACGGTCGGCATGGGGGTGGCCGCACTCTTCGCAGGTGCCGCGGCCTGGCTTGCGGGCGTGAGCTTCGCCAACGGTCTTGTTGCCTTCGCGCCGGGCGGGCTGGAGGCAATGACCGTTTTGGCCCTGATTCTCGGACTTGACCCTCTTTATGTGGGCATCCATCACCTCGTGCGTTTTCTGGGGATCGGCCTGGTGCTGCCGTTCCTCATCGGCTGGCTGCAGCGGGGGCGGCCGGAGGCTGCAGAATGAGGCCTACGATCTCTCGCCCCGCAGACGTTCGACCGCCTCCATGCGTGGTTTGGCGGTTTCCCAGAGGTGTTTGGTAACGGCCGCGACAAGGGCCTCTGTCAGCAGGAGAAGGCCTGCCGAGGAATCCCAGTTGGACGGCGCCACGATGTGGGCGGGCAGCACGTGCCGGGCGACGCGGGCGATGGGGGAGAGCCAGGGATCGGTGAGAAGAACGATCGTCGCGCCCTGCTTCGCCGCCGTCTCGCACAGAGCCGTAACGTCCTCCTGATAGCGCCGGATGTCGAAGGCGACGATCACGTCTCTGCGCCCGATCTCGATCATTCGATCGCGCCAGAGCACCGGCTGGCCTTCGATGAAGTCCACATGGCTGCGCACGATCCGGAAATGGCTCTCCGCATAACGTGCCAGCGCCCCGGTGAAGCGCCCGCCGGTGAAGTGGAGGGGCCGGCGCTGATCGGACAGAAGCGCCACGACGGCCTCGAACTCGGCCGGGGCAATGTTCTCCACCGTTGCTTGCAGGTTTCCGATCACCGCTTCCGCAAAGGAGGCTAGTGCCGGCGCGCCCTGGCTCTTGTCGGAGGGGCCAGCCTTGGCCAGCGGCGAGAGGAGCTGGGCCTCCAGCTCCTCTCGCAGGTGTTTCTGGAAATCCGGAAAGCCACCGAAGCCCAGCCGGGTGACGAAGCGCAGGACCGACGGGGCGGAGATGCCGGCCCGGGAGGCGAACTCCGCCACCGTGTCGAGACCGGCGAAGGGATAATGGCTCAGGAGCAGATGCGCGGCGCGCTTCTCGCTGGGGGTGAAGGAATCCATCTTGAGCCGGATGCGCTCGGCGAGGCTCGGAGGGGTCGTCGGGGGAAGGTGGTGGTCGCCACGCATACCGGATTGATTCACAACCCCTCCTTGACGCTTTCGAAAAGCTGTATCAGAAATTTCATGACACGGGAAAAATATAAGAAACGTATCAAGCGTTCAAACGGGGATTGATCTGCCTTTGGGCGGATTGACGGAGAACCGCATGACACAGGCGAGTCGGATGACAGCCGGAGTAGTATCTGCCGCAACGGCAGAGCCGCCGGTTGCCGTCGTGGAGAATCCGAACGGACGCTCGCCCATCCTGCTCATCTGCGAACACGCTTCCAACCATCTTCCGGCCCGCTATGGGACCCTGGGTCTGACGCCTTCGGATCTCGAAAGCCATATCGCCTGGGATCCCGGCGCGCTCGGCGTCGCGAAAGAGCTCTCGCGGCTCCTCGATGCACCGCTGATCCATGCCACCGTCTCGCGCCTGGTGCTCGATCTCAACCGCGACCCCTCCGCGCCGGATTCGATCTGGACGCTGAGCGAACGCACCACGATCCCAGGCAATCTCGATCTCGACGAGACGGAGCGGGCGATCCGGGTGCGCGCCGTGTACGATGCTTTTCACGGCGTGGTCGATGCCGTCGCGAATGCCCGGATGACGTCAGGTCAACTGACCGCTGTCGTGTCCATCCATTCGTTCACGCCCGTCTATCGCGATGTTCCACGTCCCTGGCAGGTCGGCCTGATCTTCGATCGGGATGACCGCTATGCGCGCAGCGTCGGGGCCGGATTGAACCAGGATCCGGCGCTCACCGTCGGCATGAACGAACCCTATTCACCAGCGGACCGGGTGTTTCACACCCTCGAGCGCCATGCCGTCAGGCGCGGCCTTGCCCCGCTGATGATCGAAATCCGCAATGATCTGATCCGCACACAAGACGGACAGGCATCGTGGGCTCGCCGTCTGGCGCCGCTTTTGAGGGAGGGGGCACGGACGCTCTGATGACGGGCATGGCGCAAGGCGTGCCGTGACCCGAAAGGCAGAACTTCTTGGAGGATCAACTCGATGTCAGTCGGACAAGGAAGTACCGGGGTGCATGCCCCACCGGCCGCAGCGCAAGGCACGGCCGGCGTGACCTACACCACGGTCGATGAAAGCTATTTCGAGGCTCGGCGGCTCAAACGCCACGCCCGCGTCTGGTCGCTCTGGGCGCTCGGCGTCGGCGCGGTGATCTCGGGCCATTATTCGGGCTGGAACCTCGGCCTTGCCAACGGCTTCGGCTCCATGTTCTTCGCCACCATCATCATCGCCATCATGTATCTCGGGCTGACCTTCTCGCTCGCCGAGATGTCGCCGGCCTTGCCGCATACGGGCGGCGCCTATTCCTTCGCGCGCACCTCCATGGGGCCGTGGGCGGGATACGTCACGGGCATCGCCGAGAACATCGAGTTCGTGCTGACGCCGGCCGTGATCGTGTTCTTCATCGGCTCGTATCTGTCGGCGATCTTCGAAACGGCACCGGCCTTCCAGCCCGTCTACTGGGTGCTGTGCTACGCGCTGTTCGTCGGGCTCAACATCGTCGGCGTGGAACTGTCGTTCAAGGTCACGGTGACGGTGACCCTGGCGGCCCTTGCCGTGCTCGCGTTCTTCTACGTGTCGGTGCTGTTCTCCGGCCAGTTCGACTTCGCCCGCTGGGCGCTGAACATCGGCCCCGACGGCGCGGAGCTTCCCAGCGGCAACGGCCCATTCCTGCCGAACGGTGCCCTCGGCATTCTGGCCTCGCTTCCGTTCGCGGTTTGGCTGTTCCTCGCCATCGAGCAACTGCCGCTCGCGGCGGAGGAATCGCACGATCCGCAGAGGGACATGCCGAAGGGCATCATCGCCGGCATCCTGACGCTGATCGCCTCTGCGTTCCTCGTGCTGTTCCTGAACACCGGCATCGCACCGGGCGCGGCGGGCCTCGGCAAGTCCGGCGAGCCGCTGCTCGACGGCTTCCGGACACTGTTCGGCACGGATATCGCCAAGATCCTGGCGGCCATCGCCGTGATCGGGCTCATCGCCTCTTTCCACACCATCATCTTCGCCTTCGGACGGCAGATCTACTCGCTCTCGCGGGCAGGCTACTTCCCGAGCTTCCTGTCGGTGACGCACGGCGCACGCAAGACGCCGCACGTCGCGCTGATCGCCGGCGCAGTGCTCGGCCTTCTCGTCATGCTGATCATCTGGTTCTCGGTCGGCGCCGAAGCGGGTGCGACCGTGATCGGCGGCACGTTGCTCAACATGGCGGTCGCGGGTGCGATGCTGGCCTACTTCATGCAGGGCATGTCCTACATCGTGCTCAAGAGGCGGTTCCCGAGCCTGCACCGGCCCTACACGAGCCCCTTCGGCATCGCGGGTGCCGTGCTCTGCATGGTGATCGCGGCCGTGACGCTCGTCTTCCAGTTGACGGATCCCGTGTTCCGGGCCGGCGTGATTGGCGTGGCCATCTACTATGTGGTGATGATGGCCTACTTCCTGCTGGTCGGACGTCACAAGCTCATCCTCTCGCCGGAGGAGGAGTTCGCGCTCACCAAGGGCGAGAGCGAGTACAAGACTCACTGACACCGCAAAGGAGCGCGCGTCGTGCGCGCTCCTCCCTTTTTCGCGCAAGGTTTTTCGTATGGACGCTCCCACGATCAAGAATGCCGCCGATGCGATGGAATATGTGCGCAGCCGCGATCTTCCCTTCGTGAAGGTCGGCATTACCGATGCGGACGGCATCATGCGCGGCAAGTACATGGCTCGCGACAAGTTCGAGTCTGCTCTCGAGAAAGGCTTCGGCTTTTGCGACGTGGTGCTCGGCTGGGACTCCAACGATCAGCTCTACGACAACACCAAGCTCACCGGTTGGCATACGGCTTATCCCGACGCGCCCGTGCGGGTGCTGCCCGAGACCATGCGGCTCATCCCGTTCGAGGACGATCTCCCGTTCTTCCTCGCCGAGTTCGACGGCTACGCGGAGGCGGCCTGCCCGCGCGGCGTGCTGCGCCGCGTGCTGAAGAAGGCCGAGGACATGGGTTTTGCGGTGTCGGCGGCGGCCGAGTTCGAGTTCTTCCTGTTCGAGGAGACGCCGCATTCCGTGCGCGAGAAGGATTACAAGAACCTCAAGAACATCACGCCGGGCTTCTTCGGCTATTCGGTTCTGCGCTCAGGAGTCCACGCGGATTTCTACCACGAGCTTCTCGATCTCGCGAAGAAAATGGATTTCGAGATCGAGGGACTGCATACCGAGACGGGTCCAGGGGTCCTGGAAGCCGCGATCCGGGTCGACGATGCCTTGAAGGCCGCCGACAAGGCGGCGCTCTTCAAGACCTACACCAAGATCCTCGCGCAGCGCCGTGGGTGGATGGCGACCTTCATGGCGAAGTGGTCGCGCGACTGGCCCGGCCAATCCGGTCACCTGCACACGTCCCTGCGCGACCTGCGATCCGGCAAGGGCGCGTTCTACGACGCACAGGCCAAGCACAACATGTCGGAGACCATGCGCTGGTTCGTCGGTGGCCAGCAGACGCTGATGCCCGAGATCCTGGCCATGGTGGCCTGCACCGTGAACAGCTATACGCGGCTCATCCCGGGCTTCTGGGCACCGACCGATTCCGCCTGGGGCGTCGAGAACCGGACGACAGCGCTGCGCGTCATTCCCGGCTCCGAGAAGTCACAGCGGGTGGAATACCGGGTCGCAGCCGCCGACATCAATCCGTACATCGCTTTGGCCGCCGCCATCGGCTCGGGCCTGTGGGGCATCGAGAATCGGATCGATCCGGGCGAGCCCGTCGAGGGCAACGCCTACGCGGTCGAGCACCCGAAGGATCGGGCCCTGCCGCGTTCTCTGGGCGAAGCCGCCGAGCGCCTGAAAGGCTCGAAGGCCGCGCGCGAGCTCTTCGGCGACACCTTCGTCGATCATTACGCGGCGACGCGCGAGTGGGAGGAACGCGAGGCCCGCAAGGCCATCACCGATTGGCAGCTCGCCCGTTACTTCGAGATCATCTAAAAGACCTACCCGGACACAAGCAAAGGAGAGGACCGTGACCCCTTGAGATCATGGTCTTTCAGACACACCATTATGGCTGATACCGATATCGTCTGCATTTCCCCCATCGACGGACGCGAGCTCGTCCGCCGTCCGATCATGTCCGAGGCGGCCATCGATGCCGCCATCGGTGCGGCGCGCGAGGCGCAGAGAGCGTGGCGCAACACCTCCGTTGCCGAGCGCGCCGGCAAGGTCGCGGCTTTCCTTGACGCGCTGCTCACTATGAACCAAGAGGTCGTGCCCGAGCTCGCTCAGCAGATGGGGCGCCCTGTGCGCTATGGCGGCGAGTTCCGCGGCGTCGAGGAGCGTGCGCGCTACATGATCTCGATTGCGGAGAAAAGTCTCCAGCCCATTCCCGCCGACGACGAGAAACCGGGCTTCCGCCGCATGATCAAGCGGGAGCCTGTGGGCCTTGTACTGGTCATCGCACCCTGGAACTATCCGTATCTGACCGCCATCAACACCATCGTGCCGGCCCTCATGGCCGGCAATGCGGTGCTGCTCAAGCATGCATCCCAGACGGTGCTGGCGGGCGAGCGCTTCCAGATGGCCATGGACCGGGCTGGCATGCCGAGGGGCCTGTTCCAGAACCTGCACCTGAGCCACGACCAGACGAGCCGCATTCTTGGCAGCGGCCTTGTCGATCATTGCAACTTCACCGGCTCGGTCTCCGGCGGCCGCTCCATCGAGCGCGCGGCTGCGGGCAGCTTCACCTCGCTCGGCCTGGAACTTGGCGGCAAGGACCCAGCCTATGTACGGGAGGATGCCGATATCGATCACGCCATCGAGAACCTCGTGGACGGCGCGTTCTTCAACTCGGGCCAGTGCTGCTGCGGCATCGAGCGCATCTATGTGCACGAGAAGCACTATGATCGTTTCGTCGAAGGTGCGGTCGATCTGGTAAACGCCTATGTGCTCGGCAATCCGCTCGATGAGTCGACGACGCTTGGCCCCATGGCGCACAAGCGCTTCGCCGACCTCGTGCGCCAGCAGAACGCCGAAGCTGTGGCGAAAGGCGCGACGGCCCATATCAACAGGAAGAAGTTTACCGCCGATGATGGGAATACGGCCTATCTCGCGCCGCAGGTGCTCACCAATGTCGATCACACGATGAGCGTTATGCGTGACGAGAGCTTTGGACCGACCGTAGGCATCATGAAGGTTAGGAGTGACGAAGAGGCGATCCGCCTCATGAACGATTCGCCCTACGGCCTTTCCGCCGCCATTTGGACCTCCGATCTCGGTGCAGCCGAGGCCATCGGCGAGAGGCTCGAGACCGGCACTGTCTTCATGAACCGCTGCGACTATCTCGATCCCGCGCTCGCCTGGACGGGCGTCAAGGAGACGGGCCGGGGGGCGAGCCTGTCGCGCTTGGCTTATGAGTCGCTCAGCCGTCCGAAATCCTACCATCTCCGTCAGATCTGATTGCTCCCATCATGACAACATCTCCCCGCTCCAACTGGAACTACCCGACCGCCGTCCGCTTCGGGGCCGGCCGTATTTCGGAATTGGCCGAGGCCTCCAGATCCGCCGGCATCTCGGCGCCGCTCATCGTCACGGACCCGTTCCTGGCGACTCAAGCGATGACGAAGGCGGCCCTCGACCAACTTACGAGTGCCGGCCTGAGGGCTGCGATCTTTTCGGACATCAAGCCGAATCCGGTCGAGACCAATGTCTACAAGGGCCTTGAGGTCCTGAGATCAGGCAAACATGATGGAGTCGTCGCTTTCGGCGGAGGCTCGGCGCTCGATGCGGGCAAGGTCATCGCCTTCATGGCAGGCCAGACCAGGCCCATGTGGGATTTCGAGGATATCGGCGATTGGTGGACCCGTGCGGATCCCGCAGGGATCCTGCCGATTATCGCCGTGCCCACGACGGCGGGCACCGGCTCGGAGGTGGGCCGCGCCGGCGTGATCACCCAGGAGGCGACGCACACCAAGAAGGTGATCTTCCATCCGCTGATGATGCCGAAGATCGTGATCTGCGATCCGGAACTCACGGCGGGCATGCCGCCCCACATCACGGCCGGCACAGGCCTCGATGCGCTCGCGCATTGCATCGAAGCCTATTGCGCGCCGGGCTATCACCCGATGGCGGACGGCATCGCTGTCGAGGGCATTCGCCTCGTGAAGGAATACTTGCCGCGGGCCTACAGGGACGGCAAGGACATCGAAGCGCGCGCGCAGATGATGTCTGCCGCCGCCATGGGCGCGACCGCATTCCAGAAGGGGCTTGGGGCCATCCATGCCCTTTCGCATCCAACCGGGGCGCTCTACGACACCCACCACGGCCTGACCAACGCGGTCTTCATGCCTTATGTGCTGGTCTACAACCGCGAGGCTATCGAGACCCGGATCGAGCGGCTCGCTGCCTATATCGGCCTCGAGCCGTCGTTCCAGGCTTTCCTCGATTGGGTGCTGCAGCTGCGCAAGGATCTCGGCGTGCCGCACACCTTGGACGGCCTGAAGGTGGATAACGCCCGCTTCGACGAAATGTCCGAGATGGCGCCCAACGATCCGACCGCGGGCGGCAATCCGGTGCCGATCACCAAGGAGAGCGCCCGCAAGCTCTTCGAGGATGCGCTGGCCGGGCGCCTTTGAGCTGTTCGCCAGGAATGCAAAAGCCCCGCTGTCTACCACAGCGGGGCTTTTGCTTGACCGGAATTTTCCTGCTTAGGCGGCCACCTTCAACGGAGCCTTGCGTTCGGCCCTGAGCGACTTAAGGGCTTCCGTCCAGCGGAAGAGTTCGTCGAGCATAGCGGCCGCCGAGGTTTTGTAGATGTCGGGGGCATTGAGTTTGCCGGCTTCGTCCAGGTTCTGGAACACCATCGGCATGGGAACGCCTTCCGGAATGGGCATCATCTTCAGGGTCGTGACGATCTGCTTAGCCAACTGAACCGACCGCAGGCCACCCGAGATGCCGCCATAGCTCACGAATCCAGCGGGAGCGTAGTTCCATTCGCGGGACAGATAGTTGAGCGCGTTCACGAGAGCCGGAGGCGGAGCATAATTGTATTCGGGCGTCACGAACACGAAGGCGTCGGCCGATCCCACGCTCTCGGCCCATGCCTTCGTATGGGCGTGATGATAATTCTGCTTCATCGGGTGCTCGGGCTCGTCGAAGACCGGCAGGTTGAACTTCGCCAGATCGACCAGGACGGGCTCGAACTTGCCGTGCTCGGCCACATACTCGCTGAACCACTGGGCGATGCTCGGGCCGATCCGGCCGGGACGGGTGCTGCCGATGATGATGTGAAGCTTGGGCTTCATGACATGTCCTTGGTTTGCATTCGAAGGCCGGAACCCTTAAGTTCCGTTTTGTAACCGAGGCTCATTAAGTAACTTCCTGAGCGCCGCGCAAGGAGGCACTTTCATGTCACCCAGTCACATCCATGTTCCCACCGACTGCCGGACGGTGACGGAGATCCTGTCGCGCGTCGGCGACAAGTGGAGTGTCCAGGTCGTGGTTCAGATGGGCGAAGGGCCCAAAAGATTCAATGAGTTACGTCGCTCCGTGACCGGGATCTCGCAGCGGATGCTGACCTTGACGTTGCGTGGACTGGAGCGGGACGGGCTTGTCACCCGCACCGTCTATCCGACCATTCCGCCGCGGGTGGATTACCAGCTCACAGGTCTGGGTTGCTCTCTGCTCAAGACCGTAAGGGGCCTGGGCGAGTGGGCGATCCAGAATCGGGATGAGATACTGGAAGCCCGGCGACGCTTCGATGCGGGTGATGCCGGCACTGGGCTGACCGGGCGGCAATCCGATGCAGCTTGAGGGAGTGTTCTAGGACTGAGCCCTGTGCTCCAGGATCTCCCAGAGCGCCCGGTCGCGGAAGGTCATGATGGCTCCATCGGCGCCGATCTCCCTCATCTCGTCGGCGGAAAGCCCGGTGAGCACGCCGAAGGAAAACAGACCTGCGGCCTTGGCCGCCCTCATGCCTGAAGGGGAATCCTCGAAGGCGATGGCCTCCTCTGCCCGAATGCCAAGCCGTTCCAGGGCCGTCAGATAGGGCAGGGGATCGGGCTTGCCGCGCTCGACCTCTTCGATGGTGATCTCGACCTTGAACCGCCCCGCCAGTCCCAGCACCTCCAGCATGTGATCGGCATTGAGCCGCGGCGCATTGGTGACGAGGGCGATCTTGATGCCGCGCGCTTCGGCCCAGTCGAGCAACTCGAGCAGCCCCTCCAGGGGCTGGAGGTTCGACGCCATGCGGCGGAACGTGGCCTCCTTCTCGTCGGCATAGGTCTCGTGCTGCTCCACCGGCAGATGGGGCAGGAGAGAGGCGAAGATTGCCTCGTTGGTGCGTCCGATGATCTGGGACCGGTAGATCTCCTCGGTGATGTCGACGCCCTCGGCTCTCAGAACCTCGGCAAAGGCTTCCAGGTGCACGGGATCGCTGTGCACCAATGTTCCATCCATATCGAAGATTAAGGCCTTTAGCATCGATCCGTCTCGTGACTGTGTCAGGGATAGGCGAGGGAATAGACCTCTTCGCCCTGGAAGGCACCCCTTTGGAAATGCAACCCTGCTCTATAGATAAGTTGGGGCTGATAAACGCAATCAAGAATGGCCCGACCTATGGTTCGCAATTGCTTCCGGTCCAATGACGAGACGCCCCGATGCGCCTGAGGGACAAGCTTAAGCTCCTTTACGAGAGTGATACCCTCGAGGCCCATCGCTTCCGCTATGCACTCGTCGTTTTCGACATCGCGACGATCGTTTTCATCGTGGTGTCCTCCTTCCTGCCGCACTCCCTTCTGGTGCAGGGGATCGACGTCATCCTCGGGCTTATCATTCTAGCGGATTTCTCAGCGCGTTTGGCCATAAGCCCAACGCCCTGGAAGGACCTCCTGCACCCGACGAGCCTGGCGGACGTAGCGGCAATCGTGTCGTTCTTGGCTCTTATCGTTGGGGAGGGGATTGGCTTCCTACGCATCCTGCGGACGGTGCGGCTCCTCCACACCTACCAGCTTCTCGCACGCCTTCGCGCTGACAGCGCGTTCTTCCGCCGAAATGAGGAGTTGATCATCGCGTCCGTCAATCTCGGCGTCTTCATCTTCATCATGACCGGATTCGTGTACGAGACGCAGCACCGGGCCAACGATAAGATCAACAACTATGTGGACGCGCTCTATTTCACCATGGCAGCGCTCACCACCACCGGGTTCGGTGACATCACCCTGACCGGGACCCTGGGGCATTTGATCTCGGTCGTCATCATGATATTCGGTGTGACGCTGTTCCTGCGCCTCGTGCAGGTTCTGCTCAGACCCAACAAGGTGAAGCATCCCTGCCCGGTCTGTGCCCTTCAGCGCCATGACCGGGACGCGGTTCACTGCAAGGCTTGCGGTACGATCCTCAACATTCCGGACGAAGGAGTGTTGTGAAAAGCTTATGTATTCGGGATGATGGACACCCCCCGCTGCGTGGCGAACGTGATCGCCACTGGCGTGCCTGGTGCCACCGGCTCCTGTTGGCCGTATTGCACCACGAAGAGGCTCCCGATAGGGCTCTCCACCTCGTATTCCATCTGTGTGCCAAGAAAGGAGGCTTTCCGTACCGTGCCTGTCAGCGCGCCGGGCGTGGAGGCGGCCTCGCCGAGCAGGATCGCATCGGGCCGGACGGCAAGTTTGACGGGCCCAGAGCCGGCATTTCTGTGGGGAAGCCGCAGGCTGACATTGCCGATGTTCACCTGCGCTGTCGGACCTGTGACATCTACGATGTCGCCCGAGAGGATGTTGGCATCCCCGATGAAGTCCGCGACGAACAGGTTAGCCGGTTCTTCGTAAAGCTCGCGCGGCGTGCCGGTCTGGGCTATGCGGGCATTCGACATCACGATGATGTGGTCGGAGACGGCGAGCGCCTCCTCTTGATCATGGGTCACATAGGCCACGGTGAGATTGAGGCTCTGCTGCAACTCGCGAATGTCCTCGCGCACGCGCCGCCGCAGCTTGGCGTCCAGGTTCGACAAGGGCTCGTCGAAGAGCAGAACCTGAGGCTCCAATACGAGCGCGCGGGCCACCGCCACGCGCTGCTGTTGTCCACCTGAGAGTTCGGACGGAGCTCGCTTCTCCAGGCCCTTCAGGCCGATCAGCGCGAGCTTCTCCATGGCCATCTCGATAGCGTCCTTCTTCGGAACGCCCTGCACCGAGGGGCCATAGGCCACATTCTCCAGCACCGACATGTGCGGGAAGAGAGCGTAGGACTGGAACACCATACTCACGTCCCGATCGGCGGCGGAGAAGTTCGTCACATCGCGCCCGCCAATCAGAATCTGGCCCTCGCTTGCCATCTCGAGGCCCGCGATCATGCGCAAGGTCGTGGTCTTGCCGCAGCCGGAGGGGCCGAGAAGAGTCACGAGCTGGCCCGGTTCAATAGTGAAGGAGACATCGTCCACGGCGGTGATGCTGCCGTAGCGCTTCGTCACATTCCGGAACTGCACCGATGCCGCCTGCTTCTTTGACGCCGCCGGGCCGGATAGGGAGTGAATGGTGGACATCTTGTTCATGGGACCGCCTGCACGGCAACGGGGGAAGGAGCAGTGCTCGCGCTGCGGCGTCCCAGACGCCGCTCACCCACGGCGATTTGGATCGCCACGATGGCGAGCAGCATGACGAGAATGAGCACGGTGGAATAGGCGATCGCCAGGCCGAATTCGCCGGCCTCGACGCGGCCGACAATATAAGTCGTCGCCATGTTGTATTCGGCCGTGACGAGGAAGATCACCGCGCTCACGGCCGTCATGGCACGCACGAAGGAATAGACCAGAGACGCGACGATGGCTGGCCGCAGCAGCGGGAGAACCACGCGGCGCATGGTGGTCGACGAGCGGGCTCCGAGCGTCAACGAGGCTTCATCCAGGCTCTTGTCGATTTGGCTCAGGGTCGCGATCCCGGAGCGCACGCCCACCGGCATGTTGCGGAACACGAAGCACATCACGAGGATGAACCCCGTGCCAGTGATCTCGATCGGCGGCACGTTGAAGGCAAGGATGTAGGACACGCCGACGACCGTTCCAGGGATCGCAAAGCTCAGAAGCGTCCCGAACTCGAAGGCGCGTTGCCCGGAGAAGCGCTGGCGGGTGAGAAGATAGGCCGTGAGCAGGCCGATGGCTGCAGTGAGCGGTGCAGCGAGCGCAGCGACCTTCACAGTCGCAAAGAACGAGTCCCAGGCCGAGCCAGAGAAATAAAGCCCCGAACCGGAGTTTTCCACCCTGAACGCCGTCAGGAAATGCTCGAGGGTAGGGGTGTAGTCGCGGCCCATGGAGCGCACGAAGGCGCCGACAGCGATGATTGCATAAACGGCGACCGTAAAGATCGCCCATGGCAATGCGGTGAGATAGGAAGCCAGCGCGACGCGGCGTGGCAACGGCAGCGGAATGCCGGCGTCGCCCTTGCCGGTGACGGTCGTGTAGACCTTTTTGCCGAGCCATGCATGCTGGAGCCAGAATGCCCCGAGCGTGAAAGCCAGCAGGATGATGGACAAAACGGCTGCGCGACCCTGATCCTGCTGCGCGCCGACGACGGCAAAGAAGATCTTGGTCGAGAGCACCTCGTAGTTCCCGCCGAGCACCAGCGGATTGCCGAAATCGGCCAGGCTTTCCACGAAACCGAGGAGGAACGCGTTGGCGAGGCCCGGGCGCATCAGCGGGAGCGTCACGGTCCAGAAGGTCGTCCAGCTCTTCGCCCGCAGGGTCTGAGAGGCCTCCTCGAGTGTCGGGCTGATGCCCTGTACTACGCCGATGAGGACGAGGAAGGCGATCGGCGTGAAGGCGAGAAGCTGCGCGATGAGAACGCCGGGAAGTCCGTAAATCCAGCGCGAACGCGGCACGCCGAACCAGTCCCACAGTACGGCTGAGAGAGCGCCGGAGCGGCCGAAGAGCAGGATCAGGGCCAGTCCGATCACGAAGGGCGGTGTGATGATGGGCAGCACGCTCATGACGCGCAGGAGCTTCTTGAAACGGAACTCCGTGCGCGTTGCGATGAGTGCGAAGGCAAGGCCGAGGGCCGTCGTGCCGACGCCCACGAGCAGCCCGAGAAAAAGCGTGTTCCAGGCCACGCCGCAACGCAGGTTGCTCGACAGGCAATCCAAGCCCCAGATCGACCGGTGCAGGAACTTCACGAAGAATTCGTACGGGGCGAAGTTGCCGCTGTTATCGGCAAATGCACTCGCGAGGATGGTCGTGACCGGGAAGAACACGAACACGACGATCAGCGCGATGACAACCCCGATGGAGGAGGTGACGAAGGCATCGCCCCGGCACCAGCCGCGCGCCGCAAGACCGTGACAAAGAACGATGAGGAAGGAGATTGAGGTCACGGCCGCGCCGTAGCCCATGCCGGCCTGGTTTGGGCCCGGTTCGCCAAAGAGGCCTTTCAGGATGCCGGCTGTCCAGCCGTTGAGCCCGATGGAGAAGCCCTGAAGGACGACGAGGGCGAGACCCAGAAAGCCGGATGCGATGAGCCAGTTCCCATGGGTTTGAGCCGAGCGGCGGATCGCGGGAACCAAGGCTAGGCACAAAGGCGCAAGGATCGGCAAAAGCCACCACGCGCCCCTGAGCCCGTGGATCAGGCCCGATCCGCTGACAAAGTAATCGGTGACGGTGGGATCGGCGGCACGGTCGAAGCCGTACCAGGGCAGGAGGGCAAAGCCGACCCAGCCTAGAACGATCCAGCCAAGGGTTGCCCGTGACATCTTCTGTCCTCGTCTCAAGACCGATGCGGGGGCTCGGCCCTGATGATGTTCCGGTTATGGACGTGCTCCGGCGAAACGGCGTTCCGTTTCGCCAGAGCTTGCATCAGGCCTGCCTATTTCGGCAGGTTCTTCACCTCGTTATCCCACTTGGACAGGAGGCGCTTGCGCTCTTCCGAGGAGCCGTACTTTGCGAAATCGAAGTTGATCAGCTTGATCTCGTTGAGCTTGGGAGCCTCCGGAGGAATGGGCGTGCCCTTATTGGAGGGTACCTGGAACTGCTTCGTCTCCGCACCGAGTTTCTGAGCTGCAGGCGTGAGAGCCCAGTCATAGAACTTCTTGGCATTGTCCAGGTTTTTGGCGCCTTTGATGATCGACATGGACCCGATCTCGTATCCCGTGCCTTCGCAGGGGGCAACGATCTTGATAGGGGCCTTGTCGGCCACTTGGGTCATGATGTCGTGCATGAAAGCGATGCCGGCCATCGTCTCGCCGAGTGCCATGGCCCTGGCCGGAGCCGCGCCCGACTTGGTGTATTGATTGACGTTCTTGTGCAAGGCCTTCAGGTATTCGAAGCCCTTGTCCTCGCCCATGAGCTGCACGATCGTGGCGAGAAGCGTGTAGGCTGTGCCCGAGGAGTTCGGATCGGCAACCTGAACCTCATCCTTCAGTTCGGCTTTCAGCAGATCGGCCCAGCATTTCGGCTCGCCGGCATTGTTGGATTTGGCGAGCTCCGTGTTATAGCCGAAGCCGAGGGCGCCCGAATAGATGCCCACGGTGCGCTGCTTGGATTGCTCCCACTGGCGCACAGCCCAATCCTGCAACTCGCCCATTTTCGGGGATTTGTATTCTTCGGTCAGTCCTTCTTCGGCCGCCTGCATGTGGGGATCACCGGTGCCGCCCCACCAGATGTCGGCGCGGGGATTGGCGGCTTCCGCCTTGATCTGGGCAAAGACCTCTCCGGCGCTCTTGCGGGTCATGGAGACCTTGACGCCTGTCTCACGCTCGAAAGCGGTCGTCATGGCGCGGCACCATTCCTCCTGAACGCCGCAATACATGACCAGGGCACCTTGCGCCTGGGCCGTTCCTGCGGACAGGCCCGCCATAGCGCCTGCCAGCATGGTTGCCGCAAATAGGTTCGTCTTCACGCTCATTCTATCCTCCCATGGGGCCGTTTTTGTTTTTGGTTGGCCGGCTAAGCTCCCCCTATTGTGACAGCGGGTCAAGAGCAGCCGCTCTCTCGAACCTGAATCTTTGGAATAAGGTGCCGCTTCACGGCTCCTTCGCGATCCCGGTCGCCCAGGTGAGCGTATCGACCAGTTCCGGCGTGCACGCCAGAACCGGATTGCCTGTCCTGAGGCCGTCCTTGGCCAGGAAATTGTTGGTCCAGCCACCGGCTTCTTCGATGATCAGGAGACCGGCCAAGGCATCCCAGGAATTGATGTGGAGCTCGCAATAGGCATCGATCCGGCCGTCCGCTACGTAAGCGAGCCCCAGCGTTCCCGATCCGGCCCGGCGCACGTTGGCTCCGGCTGTCTTCAGCTTGTCGACAACGGCAATATAGGGCTCCGGGGGTAGGCGCGGCGACCAGCCGGCCTCCACGGTCGCCTGTTTCATATCGGCAAGGCCGCTCACCCGGATCGTTTCCCCGTTAAGGATGGCGCCCCGGCCGCGCTGGGCGGTGTAGAGTTCGGCATGCATCACGTTGTAGATCACGCCGATCTCCACCCGCCCTTCACGCACGAAGGCGATGGAAATGGCGAAGTGCGGGATGCCGCGGGCGAAATTCGCCGTGCCGTCGATGGGATCCACCACCCAGACATCGCGCTCGAAGGATCCGCCACCTTCCTCCCCGAAGAAGGAATCGCCGGGGAACAGCTCACTCAAGCGGCTGCGGATCAGCTCCTCCACCTCCGCGTCCGTGGCGGTCAGAAAGTCCTGCGGCCCCTTGAAATTCGGCCGTTGCGAGCGCGGTCGTTCCAGGAAGCGCTTGCGTGCCAGCACGCCGGCCTCGCGGGCGATGGCGCAGGCGGCGGTAAATCTCATGTTCAGGCTGTCGGTCGTCATCACGTGGGTCGTCTTTCCGGATCAAAAATAGGGCCTTCGTTGTTATGAGCTCGTCATGGAACTTTGAGAGGATAGATGGTCGTATGACGCATGAGAATGATGATGCGGTCAGCTTTTTTGGTACGAGACCTTTATTAGCCGACTTATTTAACATAAGTTACAGATTAACGTACTTGAAGTTCTAATCTCGTCGGATGGCCCAGATTCCCAAAGAAAAACTCAGCCAGGTCGCGGCACTTCCCTTCCGGATCAAGGACGGCAGGATCGAGGTGCTCCTTGTCACCTCGCGCGAGACCAAGCGCTGGCTGATTCCCAAGGGATGGCCGATGAAGGGCAAGAAGCCTCACAGGGCAGCTGAGCAGGAGGCGGAGGAGGAGGCCGGCGTTAAAGGCGAGATCGAGGATAAGCCGCTCGGCTCCTACGATTATTGGAAGCGCCGTGCGGCGCACTTCGATTTATGTCGCGTCGAAGTGTATCCCCTCGAAGTTTCCAAGCAGCTCAAGTCCTGGCGGGAAAAAGGCCAAAGGAAGTCTCAGTGGTTCCCCGTCGAGGAGGCTGCCCATCAGGTTCTGGAACCGGCGCTTGCTCATCTTATCCGGAGCCTGCCGGAGCACGTCCTGGACGTTGCTCCTACGGAATAGTGAGCAGTTTTCGGCCTTCCCTAGGGAACGCAAAGCTCCTCAAGAAGTCTTTCCTGTGACGATAGCGGCCAAGCGGCGGAGCTTGGCCGTTTCCGGGCATGTGAGGAGATTTCGATGAAGGCGCTTGTTTGGCATGGCACCACCGACATCCGTTGCGATTCGGTTCCCGATCCACAGATCGAGCATCCGCGCGACGCGATCATCAAGGTGACGAGCTGCGCCATCTGCGGTTCGGATCTCCATCTCTACGACCATTTCATGCCGGGCATGAAATCCGGCGACATCATGGGCCATGAGTCCATGGGCGAGGTCGTCGAAGTCGGGGCCGAGTCGAAAGGCAAGCTCAAGGTCGGCGACCGTGTGGTGATCCCGTTCACCATCATCTGCGGCGAGTGCGATCAGTGCAAGCGCGGCAATTTCTCGGTTTGCGAGCGGACGAACCGCAACGGCCATATCGCGGCCAAGGCGTTCGGTCACACGACTGCCGGCCTGTTCGGCTACACGCATCTGACCGGCGGCTATCCTGGCGGACAGGCCGAGTATCTGCGCGTGCCCTTCGCCGATGCCACGCACATCAAAGTGCCGGATGGCATTCCAGACGAGAAACTTCTCTTCCTCAGCGACATCTTCCCCACCGGCTGGCAGGCGGCGGTCCAGTGCGACATTCAGCCGACCGACACGGTGGCGATCTGGGGTGCAGGTCCCGTCGGCCAGATGGCGATTCGCAGCGCCATCCTGCTCGGAGCGAAACAGGTCATCGCCATTGACCGTGTCCCGGAACGTCTCGCCATGGCGGAGGCGGGTGGCGCGGTCACGATCAATTTCGACGAGGAGAGCGTGATTGAGCGGCTCAACGAACTGACCAACGGCAAAGGCCCTGAGAAGTGCATCGACGCGGTCGGCATGGAGGCGCACGCTGCCGGTACGGTCGATGCGATGTACGACCGGGTAAAGCAGGCGACGATGATGGAAACGGATCGCCCGCATGTGCTCCGCGAGATGGCCTATGTCTGCCGCCCGGCCGGAACGCTCTCGATCCCCGGCGTCTATGGCGGCCTGCTCGACAAGATTCCCTTCGGTGCGATCATGAACAAGGGCCTCACCATCCGTACGGGCCAGACGCACGTGAACCGCTGGACGGACGATCTCCTGCACCGCATCGAAAAGGGGCAGATCGATCCATCCTTCGTCATCACGCATACGGTGTCCCTCGATGAGGGGCCGGATATGTACAAGATCTTCCGAGACAAGCAGGACGGCTGCATCAAGGTCGTTCTCAAACCCTGATAGGTGAGATCATGCGCTACGAAACCGAAAGAACGCGCCGGCGTGGTCATGCTGATACGGCAACCGATACCCTGGCCCGCGGGCTCGGCCTGTTCTCCATCGCTCTCGGGATTGCCGAAGTTGCGGCGCCTCGCGCATTGGCGCGAGCGCTGGGCATGAAAGGGCAGGAAGGGCTGATCGCCGGCTACGGCCTGCGCGAGATCGCGACCGGCATCGGCATTCTGGCATCGAAGGATCCGACACCCTGGATCTGGGGTCGTGTCGCCGGCGATGGGCTCGACCTTGCGACGCTCGCGACGGCTCTCGAGGGCAACAATCCGAAGAAGGGCAATGTCGGCATCGCCATGGCGGCAGTGGCCGGCGTGACGGCGCTGGACGTCTACTGCGCCCAGACGCTGAGCCGCGAAAGCCCGCATCCGCTGCCGCCCATGCAGGATTATTCCGATCGCACCGGCTATCCCCGGGGAATCGAAGAGAGCCATGGTGCGGCACGGGATTTCGAGGCGCCGCGGGATTTCCGCACCCCCGAGGCGCTGCGGCCCTACACTCAACCCGAGGCGCCTCGACATCCGCAGCCATCCATGTAACCTCGCGGTATGGCAAGGCCGCAGGTTTTCACGATCGGATACGAGGGAGCGGACGTGGACCGTTTCCTCGCCACCTTGAAAGATGCAGGCGTCGCGATCCTCGCGGATGTGCGGGCCGTCGCGCTCTCTCGCAAGCGCGGGTTCTCGAAATCGGCTCTGCGCGATGCCCTGGCAAGCCACGATATCGGCTACCAGCATTTCATCAGGCTCGGCACGCCGAAGGAGGGGCGTCAGGCAGCGCGGGCCGGTGATGGCGACCTGATGCGCCGGATCTATTGCGATGAGGTTCTGGCGACCGAACCGGCTCAGGAGGCCTTTCGTGAGCTCGAGGCGCTGGCGCAGGCCCAGCCGATCTGTCTTCTCTGCTTCGAGCGCGATCCCGCCAACTGCCACCGCCGTGTGCTGGCGCAGCGTCTTTCCGAGAAGGGACTCGAGACGGTGGATCTGACGGTCCTCTGACGCTACAAGGGAAAAATCGTCAGAGAGGCTGAGGCACGCGATGCAGGCAATTGTAACCGCAGTCAGTTCAAGTCCAAGCCACAGCTTCAGTAAAACCAATCGAGACGTCATCCGGCTTCTCGCAGGTCTCGGCGTCGAGGGGGATGCGCATCTCGGCACCACGGTCAAGCACCGCTCCCGGGTGGCCAAGGACCCGAACCAGCCGAACCTGCGCCAAGTTCATCTCATCCATGCCGAGCTGCACGACGAGCTGCGCGAGGCAGGCTTCGACGTCTCCGCCGGCGACATGGGGGAGAACGTCACCACGCGCGGCATCGATCTGCTCGGGCTGCCGGCGGGTGCGCGCCTGCTCGTCGGAAGGAGCGCCGTGATCGAGGTGACCGGCTTGCGCAACCCCTGTGTCCAGATCGATCGCTTTCAAAAGGGTCTCATGAAGGCCGTGCTCGGCAAGGACGCGCATGGCAATCTCGTCCGCAAATCGGGGATCATGGCGATTGTGCTCGAAAGCGGCGAAGTGAGATCGGGGGATGGCATTCAGGTGGAAATGCCGCCCGGGCCTCACCGGGCGCTTGCGGTCGTGTGAAAGCTCAATTTGACCTGAAACAAAAGTGCGGTTGCCAAGTTGAACGAACTGCACTACCTTGGGCCTAGGTTTAATTTCTAGAGAGGGAGGACTGCATGGCTTTTATCTGCTTGCTGAACGTTCCTCCCGTGTCCGGACGTTAGGTCGGACCAGGCGGGGCTCTGAGGCCCGGCAACCCTTATCAAGCTTTGAGAATCAATGATCTTCGAGCGGCGTTCCACGCTGTAGGCCAGCGTTCCCCCTGCCGCTCTTCAAAACTTCGGGGAGAGGTGCGCGCTCCAGGCGCCGCCTGTTCGCTTCCATGAACCAGCAGAAGAAGAGCGGGGACGCCACCCGCGATGTCCTGAAATTCACGTTTAGTCACTGGCGCGAAGAACCGCGTTACGTGGCGCTGATCGTCGTAACCATGATGGTCTCGACCCTGGCCGATGTGTTCATGCCCGTCTTCGCGGGGCGACTCGTCGATGCCATCGCCATGGGCGGCAGCGACCGCGAGGCCGCGCTTCACGCGGCACTCGTCTCCTTTGCCTTCATGACAGGCCTCGGCTTGCTTATGATCGTCATGCGGCATCTGGCATTCTACGGAATCGTGGAACTCACGCTGCGGGTCATGGGCCGCGTGGCGCAGGATGCGTTCGCTCGCGTGCAGCGCTTCTCGACCGACTGGCATGCCAATTCCTTTGCTGGTTCCACCGTGCGCAAGATCACCCGCGGCATGTGGGCGCTCGACTTGATGCACGACACGCTCCTGCTGGCGCTGCTGCCTTCGCTCACCGTGCTTGCCGGTTCGATGATCGTGTTGGGTCTACGTTGGCCGGTGATGGGCCTCGTCATCGGGGTGAGCGCACTCGCATACATCATTATGACGGGCTTTCTGGCGACCCGCTATGTCGCGCCTGCGGCACGGCTGGCGAATATGTGGGATACGCGTGTCGGCGGCACCCTGGCTGATGCCTTAAGCTGCAATCCGGTTGTCAAGGCGTTCGGTGCCGAGGCACGTGAGGACAAGCGCCTCACATGGGTGCTGGGCAAGTGGCAGGGCCGTACGCGACGCGTCTGGCAGCGCGGTACCAACAGCGGCACGGTGCAGTTCATCGCGCTTCTCGGCATTCGTGCTGCCATCATTGGTACGGCCATCTGGCTGTGGTGGCGGAACCGCGCGACGCCGGGCGATCTCGCTTACGTGCTTACGACCTACTTCGTGATCCACGGCTACCTGCGCGATGTCGGCATGCACATCAACAACCTGCGTCGCTCGGTGAACGACATGGAGGAACTTGTCGAGATCCACCGGGAGCGCATCGGGGTGCCGGATCGTCCTGGTGCTAAGCCGATCCGCATCTCACGCGGCGAGGTCGCTTTTGACCATGTCACCTTCCACTATGCCGGCCACGACACGCCGCTCTACCAGGATCTGTCGCTGGCGATCCGGGCAGGCGAGCGCGTCGGTCTCGTGGGACCCTCAGGATCGGGCAAGACCACGCTGGTCAAGTTGATTCAGCGTCTCTACGACGTGACAGGCGGGCAGATCCTGATCGATGGTCAGAACATCGCGCAGGCCGAGCAGGCGTCCCTGCGCTCGCAGATTGCCATCGTGCAGCAGGAGCCGATCCTGTTCCACCGGACACTCGCCGAGAACATCGCCTATGGACGACCCGGTGCCTCAATGGCCGAGATCGAACGCGCGGCGCAGCTTGCGAATGCGCATGACTTCATCATGAGCCTGCCTAAGGGCTACTCGACCCTCGTGGGCGAGCGCGGCGTGAAGCTCTCGGGCGGTGAGCGCCAGCGGGTTGCCATCGCGCGGGCCTTCCTGGCCGATGCGCCTATCTTGATCCTGGACGAGGCGACGTCGGCCCTCGACTCGGAATCGGAGGTGCTGATCCAGCAGGCCATGGAGCGGCTCATGGTGGGGCGCACTTCCATTGTGATCGCACACCGGCTTTCCACCGTGAGGGCCCTCGACCGCATCCTCGTGTTCGACAAAGGCCGGATCGTGGAGGAGGGGGATCATCTCGCACTCTATCGCAAGGGTGGCCTCTACCGCCGCCTCTGCGACCACCAGGGACTGGACCTCGCTAAGGGAGCCCGGTCCGACATGGCCGCAGAGTAGATCCTCTGGACAAGACGCATTGAGAATCCTAAGGAAATTTCCATGTTTGAAGTCAAAGATATTCCTGTCTCCGACGACAAGCGGGGCCTCTACGCCTCCCTTGCCCAGCAGCTCTCCGGACTTCTGGAAGGCGAGCCGGATGCGATCGCGAACGCAGCCAACATGTCGGCCCTGATCTACCAGTTCCTGCCGGATTTGAACTGGGCCGGGTTTTATTTCATGCGCGGGCCGGGCCTCGTTCTCGGCCCCTTCCAAGGCAAGACGGCCTGTGTGCGCATCGCGGTCGGGCGTGGTGTGTGTGGCACAGCCGTGGAGCGCAGGGAGTCCATCGTGGTGCCGGACGTCCATGCCTTCCCAGGCCATATCGCCTGCGACAGCGCGTCCCGCTCGGAACTCGTCGTGCCTCTCATCAAGGACGGAAAGGTCCTGGGCGTGCTCGATCTCGACAGTCCTAACCCGAACAGGTTCGACGAGGAGGACCGCGAGGGCTGCGAGCAGCTGGTCGAGATCTATCTCAAGGCGTCCGAGCTCCCGCTTTAGGCCGACCGATGCTGCCGGCCTATGTCGACACATATTACAGCCGTACCGCAGCCACGTCGGAAACCTATCCACGGGCGGTGGGTCGCATCGAGGCCGATGTCTGCATCATAGGCGGCGGGCTGGCTGGTCTGACGGCGGCACTGAAGCTTGCACGCAGCGGACGGACGATCGTATTGCTCGAAGCCCAGCGTGTGGCCTGGGGTGCTTCCGGCCGCAACGGCGGCTTCGTCTCCGCAGGGTATGCCACAGGCCTTGCCGCCATCGAGCGCCGTGCGGGGTTGGATCAGGCGCGGGAGCTCTTCCGTCTTTCCATGGAAGGCGTCGAGATCGTCCGCAGCAATATCGACGAACTCGGCATCGAAGGTGCCGAGCCTGTGCCTGGAATCGCGAAGGCGCTGCGTTACGACTCGCGCGGCGCCTTGCAGGTTGCCAGCGAACGCCAGCAGCGCGAATTCGGTTTATCTTTGCGCTACTTGTCTCGCACCGAGGTGCGGGAACTGTTCGCCTCGCCCAAGTACTGCGAGGCGGTTCTGGATGAGAGCGCCTTCCATTTCCACCCGCTGAATTACGGGCGGGCGCTCGCCCGCGAGGCAGCACGGCTCGGAGCCGCCATTCATGAACACTCGCCTGTCGTGTCGGCAGATCTCGACAATGCGCGTAAGATCGTTCGCACCAAGGACGCAGAAGTATCCGCCGGGCACGTGGTGTTTGCGACAGGTGGCTATACCGACGACGTGTTGCCAGCGCTCAAGCGCGCATTCCTGCCCATTGCCACTTACGTTGTCTTGACCGAACGGGCGCCGGATCTGGTCCAGGGAGCCATCCGCACGCGGGCGGCAATCCTCGATGATCGCAGGGCTGGAGACTATTACCGTCTCGTCGATGACGGAAGCCGTATCTTGTGGGGCGGGCGGATCACCACCCGCACGACCGATCCGCGCGACATTGCGACCCTGCTCAGGCGCGAGATGGTGGCGACCTATCCACAACTGACTGCCCTGAAGGTGGAAATCGCCTGGTCCGGTCTCATGTCGTATGCCCGCCACCTGATGCCCCAAATCGGGAAATGGAAGTCGGGTGTCTGGTACTGCACGGCCTTCGGCGGCCATGGCATGAACACCACGGCAATCGGCGGTATGGTGATTGCCGAAGGGATCACAGGCGAGAGCGACCGCTACCGCCTGTTTGCCCCCTTCGATCTGGCGTGGAATGGCGGCCTCTTTGGCCGGGCGGCGGTTCAACTCACCTATTGGAGCTATCAGGCGGCCGATGCGGTCAGGGAATTCAGCTCCCGCTGAGATCCGATACTTAGTTACATCTTCGCCGCCGATGCGACAACCCAAAGGCAGCTGAAGCTGAACGCAAGTGCGATCAGGTTCATGAGATAGGCCAAAGCATCATTGGAGGGGTGGCGTTTTCCCGTTTGATCCATCGCGCTGCCTCAAAAGCCGGAAGGTTTTGCGACGTGGATAATGCCTTAGCTTGTTCCCTGTCCAGATGGTTAACGCATTATTCTTTAGTTAGCCACCGATCGTGCCGTGGATCGTTCCTCAATGCCAAGGGCTGATCCGACAAACAGAGCGAAACAGGCAGCGATGCATGGTTTCATTCACGATGCCCATAGTCGAAACCGTTCAGTGGATGACGAGATTGGCTCCTCGCATCATCGCCTGCCGGAGTGCAGCCGAGAGGGTCCGGGGTGTCGATCACAAACCCGATCACAGATAAAGGTCACCTTTCGACAATGCAGTCAGGCCTGCGACATCGATCTTAAGATCGGCAGATCTGTCACCGTTCACGTCGGCCGACACGATGCCATCGGCAAAGCGCAACTCTCCAGCCTTGCCGTGAAATGCTGTCTTGCCGATGAAGCTGAACGCCTGGTCCCCTGCAATCTTGGTATTGGCATCGATGCTGCGCAGGTCGATATGTTCGGAACCGCGGGCGAAATCCTTGATCGTGTCGACGGTCGATTCGCGGGAGTCGCTCAGGGCCTGGAAAACGAAGACATCCGCTCCACTGCCGCCGATGAGAATGTCCTTGCCACCCTGACCGTAGAGCTTGTCGCTGCCTGCGCCACCCTCGATCACATCGCTGCCGCTTCGTCCGTAGAGGACGTCCTTGCCGCCTTCACCCTTGAGGCTGTTGGAAGCGCCGTTCCCGTAAAGCCTGTCCCCATACGCGCTGCCGACAAGGCTTTCGATACTCGAATAGGTGTCGCCGGAGGCGTCGCTCCGGTTGCTCGATGAGGATTGGAGATCGGCTGTAACAGCCGCTTTCGCCGTCATGTAGCTCGCGATGTCCGTTCCTGTCCCGCCGCTGAGCAGATCCTTGCCGCTTCCCCCGACCAACACATCATTGCCGCTCTGGCCATAAAGCTTGTCGTCGCCGCCGTTGCCGCGGAGCGTATTGCTAGTCACGTTGCCTTTAATGACATCGCTTGCGGAGCCGCCGGAGGCGTTCTCGACGAGAGAGAGCGTGTTGCCCTGATAGAGAAGGGCATTGGCGATGTTGCCGGCTGCGAGTTTTGATCCATCCCAATGCAGCTTTGCGCGTTGCTCCTGAGACGTGGTCGTCCAAGCTCCAGGCTGGAGATCGATGAAGAGTTCAGTGGTGTAGTTAGTGAAGCTATAGGTATCGTTGCCGCCGCCATCCCAGACGGTCAGCAGGATCTGATTGCCGCCGGGAGCCCCTTGGCCGACGCCATCGATGAACATCTCGCCTGTTGTCGGACTCCAGGAGTAGATCGTATTGCCGCCATTCGTTGCGTAGTTCGCGCCATAGATGTGTTGAACCGCTGCGATGTCATACATCATGAGCGACTGGGCATAGCCCCATGTCTCGTTGGCATAGCCCGTGCTGGTCGAAGCGCCCGCATAGGAGCGGTAGCTCATCACGGTGTATTCCATGCTGTCGCGGTCCAGGGGCATGTTGCCCTCATGGGCATGCTCGAGCCCGAGAGCGTGCCCGATCTCATGCACGATCGTGAGATACGCATAATTGCCCTTCAGCGGGCTTGCGTAGTTGCGGCTGGAGTTATTGACCCAAACATCGCCACCTGTTGCATCCGTCGTCGGGAAATAGGCCCACGCGGTGCTGGGCAGGTCTGATTGTGCAAAACGCAGATCGGCTGACGATGCGCTCGCGCCACCCCACTCCTGGAAAGTCAGGTTGCTGACAGCTGTGTACAGGTTCAGTGCCGAACGCGTGATGGATTGCTGCGTCTCGTTGAACGCGCCAAAACCCTTAGCCGCCTCGCCGTCTCCGTAGGAGGAGCCATAGGTGGTGGCAATCGTGGGAAAGCTGTAGGTCAGGTTGCTTGGCACCCATTTGATGGTGCCGAGAACTGCATCAATGTAGGCATTCCCAGTTGAAGTGAACGTCTCGACAGCAGGCATGGTTCTTCAGACAATTTGAGCAGAAATACGTAAAGCGAAGATTCGTGCGAGTTCTGGCCGGTAAGCGGAAATCAGTCCGGCTTTTTTAACAGTAAGGAATATCTCTTCCAAAATGCTTAATCTTGCTATCTGAGCGCGCTTCAACTAATAAATGCTATATCAAATCGCGATTTATCATCGAATGTAGACCCCAGCGAGAGTGTTGTCTTTGATTGGTCTCGCGACCTTTATCGCTTCAGGATCCATAAAGGAACTTTGGGAGGACTAAAAGCCGACCTGCTTGGACAATTGCCTCTTTCGACAAGATGCCGCATGGCAGAGCTATTTGCACCTCGCTCCGGAGCGGCTTCATCCAGCCTCAGGCCGCACCTGAGAGGCGCCCCAGCGAAGCATCAGACAGCCCTTTCACAATAGGCTATAAGGGAAGATGTTCGCTCCGTTCGGACGGAGCTTGGTGGATGCCTGGTTTGAAGCGGATCTCAGACTGGAGAGGCGGGGCTGCCGCTCTGGCGCTTTTTCCATTAACCCTTTTGCCGCGTGCCGCAATTGCTTCCTGGGCTAACAGGCGAATGTCTTCAAGGCGCCATTCTTCGCTCAGCCATGATCTGCCAATGACTTTGAGAATCTTTTCGAGCGTCGCATAAGGATCGACGATCTCGGGCGCAGTGGCCACGTTCTTCATGATATCCCCCTATGCCGGAGGTTTTCCCCCAGTCATTTTGGCCGGATTGCCTGCAAGAAGAGACAGGCGTTCCTGAGTACGAGTATTGCAAAGCTCTAGCCTGAAGGATACTGCACTTTCGGACAGGTCCGAGTGCCAGATACGGGCGCAGGTGATCTCCAGATCCCAATCTGGTCCTGATTGCTATTCTCTGCCCAGTTTCAGGATCCCGGGAGACTTTCCTGGTACTTCGGGCATCGTCAGGAGCCGAGCGGATGACGCCCTCTCACCAGGACGAGCGCATTTTCACAAATGGCACACTTCCATCTGCGACCGCTGGCATCGGAAGCTATAGGACGCGACGTTCGAGACATGCCCCGTCGTAGCGCGACACGCAGCCTCCTGTCAGTTCGGATCTCTGAGAAGCTGAATCGAAGTCTTCTGGTATCACATTGGTAAGATTGACGAAATTGAAATAGCATAACATTGTGCTTGGGAGGGCAGAACAGATGTCGTCCAAAGCCTTTGCGAGAACACTAGAAGTCATCCGCAGCCTTGATCGCGCTAGGACGCCAGCCGAGGTCTGCGGCACGCTGCTGGAATCCACTCGACAGTTTGGCGCCGAGTACATTCTGGCCGGTGTCATCCCCATGCCAGGAGCAAGTCGACAGCATCAGATCTCAAGTATCGTCCTTGATCATTGGCCGAAGGAATGGAGCCATCGCTATTTCTCCCATGGATATGTCTTTCAGGATCCAGCAATACGCACGGTCAGGAGAAGCAGTGCCCCCTTTCTATGGAGTGAGCTGAAGCCTCTGTATCGAGAGGACGCCGCTGGGCGCCGTGTGATGGAAGAGGCCAGCGATTTCAGGCTTCGCCAAGGCTTCACCATTCCTGTCGCAACTTTGGAAGGAGAAGTCGCGGGATTATCAATTGCCGGCGAGCGGCTTGAACTGGCGCCGGAAGACAGGGGAGTGTTGGCGCTCTTGGCCACTTACTCTCTTGGCCGCTCCATCCTGCTGCGGGAGACGGCTGAGCGCGAGACTGTCAGGCTTACCCCGAGGGAACGTGAAGCCTTGCAATGGGCAGCAGAGGGCGAATCCGAGTGGAGGATCGGTGAACGCATGGGCATCTCGGAACATGGTGTCGATAAGCATATGCGCTCGGCCCGTGAGAAGCTCGGAACACGCACGCGCACGCATGCCGTAGCGGAAGGAATACGCTTGGGCCTCATCAAATAGAGGGTACGCGATCGCGTACTTATGCGCTTCTTCGGCGGTGATTAAATGTCGCCCTACAAGGAGGAGCCTATGATTCATATCGTATCCCCTGACAATGAGTACCTTTATAAAGACGAGATGGAGCAAGCATATCGGCTTCGTCACCGCGTCTTCGTCGAGGAGAAGAAGTGGACGGATCTCTCAAAGCCGGACGGCCGAGAGGTTGATCAATTCGACAATGAGCATGCAGTCCATATGCTCTACATCGAAGAGGGCAAGGTGTTGGGATATCAGCGTATGCTGCCGTCTACGCGTCCGCATCTGCTCTCGGATGTTCTGCCGCATTTGTGCGAGGATGTGCCGCCTGTGGGTGAGCATATCTGGGAATGGACCCGATACTGCGTGGAGCCGGCGCATCGCGAGCGTGGGCGTACGTTGAGTCCGGTCGCCAACATGCTGCTCTCCGGAATAGTAGAGTGGGGCCTAGAGAGTGGTGTCAACACGATCATTATCCAGATGAATCCCTTGTGGCTTCTGCGTTTAGTGCAGCTCCACTTCCGTGTCATGCCGCTCGGGTTGCCTCAGAGGGTAGGGGATGAAGATGTCGTAGCTGTCACCGCCTCATTTGATCGTCGGACTCTGGCTCGTCTCCAAGACATGCGCGGCAACCGGCAACGCGTGCTTGCAGAGCCGGAGAGCTTCACTCGACGTCTCGCGAGTTAAGCCATGAAGGCACCCAAAATCATTCTGAACCCAGATGAAGAAATGATGATCCTGCAGTTCTGGGCACATGGGATGGATATCGCACAGAAGTTCAGCACGGAGCAGATTCGAGCAGTGCCAGGTTTGGAGGAAGCAATAGCCGCGGTTTCCGTACTTCCGAAGGAAATTGGCTGGGGAGATGAGCCGCAAAAGTCGTCAAGGCAGTATAAAAAGTCTGCCGGTCACATCTGAGAGTTCACTCTGGGAGCAGCTGCTCTGACGAGATCCAAGAGAACCCGGCGTAAGACCGGGTTCTCGATTCTGGTGAAAGCAGAAGCAAGTTCCAAGCCCTCGCTTGTATTCAGAAACAGCTGAATGGCTGTTCCTTCATCACTTCGCTCATCGGCATAAGGCAATCCTTCAAGAAAGTACGAGACCGGTACACCGAGAACGTTGGCAATATCTAGCAGATGCCCGGCTCCGACACGCGTCCGGCCTGCTTCAAATTTCTGAATGTCCTGGAGGGTGAGACCGAGGATCCTGCCAAGCTGTGCCCGATGGACGCCAGTGAGAGACCGTCGAAGCCGGATTCTCGCTCCAACGTGTCTATCGACCCGGTTCAATGATTTTACAGACATCGTCTATAATCCGATCCGATAAATACGATTCAGAATCATAGATGTCTGCGCGCCAAAGCGAAATACTACGGGGCAATCGCGTCTGCTTCGAAGGTGCCGATGACCTATCTCCGCAAGATTAGCGAGTCCAATCCGGTCCCATTCTCAGCCGACCACGCAGATGTTGTCACGGATCAGGGCCTTAGCACAAACCCAGGCCATTGCCGGATCTTGCGCGACACGGACGCCCGCAAGGTATGGCGTCGAGGTCCTGCACATTGCGAGGGCCGCTGATTCGAGCACGAGATCGTCTGAATAACTTGCGACCAACGCTTCCCGATATGCCAAATGTTGATCAGTCTCAAACGCTTAAGGCCCGCGTTTCGCAAGCGAACTAATCGTTCAAATTCGAGCATGCAGGCTCGGCGGGCCATCATTTAGGTGCTTCGCCGTTCGATCAAGACATGGCCCGTATCGATGATTCTCGCGGCTCCCTCAGGGTGTTGACCCTGAATGCTGTTGAGGATGAGCCGGGCGACTTCCCGACCGATGAGATCCCCCGAAGGCCGGATGGTCGTCAGGGAGGGGATGCATGAGGCGCTGAAGTCGAGATCGCCGAAGCCGACGACTGCGATCCCGTCCGGAACGACGATCCCTCGGCGCTGGCATTCGAAAAGAGCGCCAAGGGCGATCAGGTCGTTCGAGCAGGCGATGCCATCGAGGTTCGGGAGTTGTTGGAGAGCGCGGTTCAGCAGGAGCGATCCGGCCTCTACCGTCGCTGCGCCGGGATGATTGATGATTTCGCATGCAACGAGGTCTTCCGTGCAGGCTGTCTCAGAGAAGCCGCTCGCGCGCTTCTCGGCACGATGATCCTCCTGCATGCGTGCGCCCAGGAAGGCGAGTGTGCGACGATCTTTCGACAGGAGATGCCTGGCCGCGGATGCGCCTACATGCGGGTGCGAGAAGCCGACGGCCATGTCGATCGGTTTTCCACCGAGCTCCCACATCTCGACAACGGGCACGCCGCTGGCCTGCAGAAGCTTGAGGGTCTCGGCACTATGGGACAGCCCTGTCAGGACGACGGCTGCCGGCGCCCAGGAGAGAGCCGTTCGGACCAGTGCCTCCTCCTGGTCCTCGCCATACTCGCTGTGGCCGAGAAGGACCTGCAGGCCCTCCGCAGCCAGCTCGGATTGCAGCGTCGAGACCGTTTCGGCAAAGAAGGCGTTGCGAATGGAGGGAACGATGATGCTCACGACCTTCGAGGACGCGGCAGCGAGGCCTCCTGCCACCAGATTGGGAACGTAGCCCAGCGTGGAGATGGCACGGGCGATTTCTTTCCCTGCCGCCGGGGAGACGGCGGCCGGCTTGCGCAGATAGAGAGAGACGGTGGATGGCGACACCTGGGCGAGCTTGGCCACATCCATCATCGTGACTCGCTGCATCTTGCGCCGCTTTCGGGTGCCGCGGCTCTGTAAGCTGCTGCTATCGGCGTCCATCGGCTTCCTTTTTCGTAGCGCTTCGATAGAGGGACTTCCGTACGATAATCGATATCGGGGCTGTGATTCAATCGAAATTGCTCATTACAGCCGGATTTTCATCGATTTTCTTACCGCTAGGATGCCGAACCTTGGGCTTTGGGATGATTGGAAAACTTACTTGCGCATGGCTAATCGTAGCGCTATGATAAAGTCATTCCAATCTCTCCTGGGATCCGTCACAGGGGTGGAGTGCAGGCGTGCCGACTTCAAGCGCGCCACAAAGCAACAGGGAGGGAGCATGTCGTCAGTCAGCTTCCGTAAGCTTGAGAAGAGTTACGGCGCGCTTCGGATCGTGAAGGGCATCGACCTGGAAATCGCGGATCGTGAGTTCGTCGTGTTGGTCGGCCCATCCGGCTGCGGCAAGTCGACCACATTGCGGATGCTCGCTGGTCTGGAGAGCATCAGCGACGGGGAAATCCGCATCGGCGACAAGGTGGTGAACAAGCTGCCGCCCCGCGAGCGCGATATCGCCATGGTGTTCCAGGACTACGCTCTCTATCCGCACAAAACCGTTTACGAAAACATGGCCTTCAGTCTGAAGGTGCGCGGCGTTCCGGCTGCCGAGATCAAACCTCGTATTTCTCAGGCGGCGGAGATGCTGGGCATCTCTCAACTCCTTGACCGTAAGCCGAGCCAACTCTCCGGCGGCCAGCGCCAGCGCGTGGCCATGGGCCGCGCCATTGTGCGCCGTCCCCAGGTCTTCCTGTTCGACGAACCGCTTTCAAACCTTGACGCCAAGCTGCGCGGTCAGGTTCGCACGGAGATCAAGCGCCTCCATCAGGCCATCGGTACCACCATCATCTACGTGACGCACGATCAGGTGGAGGCGATGACGCTTGCAGACCGCATCGTGATCCTGAAGGGCGGCGAGATCGAACAGGTCGGCACCCCGGACGAGGTCTACAACACCCCGGCCAGCGTCTTCGTCGGTGGGTTCATCGGATCGCCCGCCATGAATTTCGCGAGGGGCAAGATCCATGGCGGCGCCGTGGCCTTCGACGGTGGATCCGGCATCCCGCTCCAGAACCACCCCTCCGGAAAGGCGGGCGGTCTCGAAGGGCGTGACGTCATCGTCGGCATCCGGCCTGAGCATTTCATGCCGGCGGGCGAAGGTCATGGGCTGTCGGGCAGGGTGCAGGTCGTCGAGCCGCTGGGCTCCGATACGCTGATCCATTTTGCCCTCGGTTCGTCCATGCTGACGGCCCGTGTCGCGCCGGAAATGCGGCCGAGCCCCGGAGAAGCCCTGTCTATTGGTGTCGATCCCTCCCGGATCCACCTGTTCGATGCGGCGACTGAGCGAGCCCTCGTCTGAGGGCCGCGTCAATAACGAGTGTTCAACAAGGGGTGTCGGCAAGGAACTGGCACCGCCAAACTACCACGGAGGAAACGATGATCTTGAACAAGACCATGAAGCTGCTTCTGGCCGGTGCGGCCATCACTCTGTCGGCATCTGCCGCCATGGCTCAGACCAATCTGCGCGTGTTCGTCTCCAGCCAGCATCGCCCGGATGTATGGCGCAAGGCCTTCGACATGTACGAGGCCAAGAACCCTAACGTGAAGGTGACCATCGAGACCGGCGGCAACACCTCCGAAGCGCAGGCCCAGTATCTCAATACCGTCATGACTGCGAAGGACACCTCGCTCGATGTCATGATTCTCGACGTGATCCGCCCCGCGCAATATGCGGCGGCCGGTTGGACGGTGCCGTTCAACGAGGTGCTCGGCAGCGATGCCGATACCTATATGAAGCGTTATCTCCCGGCCTATGCCGAGGCCAACACCGTCGATGGCAAGGTCGTGGCGTTGCCGGCCTTTGCCGATGCCATGTTCCTCTACTACCGCAAGGATCTTCTTGAGAAGCACGGCGTTCAGCCGCCGCAGACCTGGGACGAACTCGCCGCCGCGGCCAAGAAGGTCGCCGAGGTCGAGAAGGATCCGAACTTGCAGGGCCTCTCCTTCCAGGGCAAGGCGATCGAGGGAGCGGTCTGCACCTTCCTCCTGCCGTACTGGAGCATGGGCAAGCAACTGGTGTCCAACGGCAAGCTCTCCTTTGACAAAGAAGCCGCCGTGAAGTCGCTGAAAATGTGGAAGGACTTCGTCGATCAGGGCGTCGCCAAGAAGAACATCGCTGAAGTCGCGACAGACGACACCCGTAAGGAGTTCCAGGCCGGCAACGTGCTCTTCGCCGTCAACTGGTCATACGCCTGGGGTCAGTTCCAAGGGGCTGAATCCGCCGTGAAAGACAAGGTTGGTGTCGTGAAACTCCCCGCCGTGCAGGGTGGCCAGCCGGCTTCATGCCTCGGGGGCTGGGAATGGGGCGTATCCGCCTATTCCAACAACAAGACCGAAGCACAGAAATTCGTGCAGTATCTGTCGAGCCCCGAGACCTCGGAGTTCATGGCTATCAACGCCGCTCTGCTCCCACAATTTCCGGATGTCTACACGGATGCGGACGTGGCCAAGGCCGTTCCGTGGTTCGCCAGCGCGCGCCCGGTCGTGGAGACCGCGAAGGCCCGGCCGGTGACGCCCCGCTACAACGAGGTAAGCGAGATCATCCGCACTACGGTCAACGCCGTTCTGGCGGGACAGTCGACGCCTGAAGAAGGCGCTACGCAGATGGAAGGCCGCCTGCGCCGCGTCCTGCGCTAATCCGCACAAAATTCCACGGAATGGATGCCTGAAGGCATCCATTCCCAACGTTGCAACCGGGCAGGATCACCACGATGGCAATGGCCAGCGAAACGAACTTAGTGACGGCGCATAACGAGAGCGGCACGAAGTGGTGGACGCGTTTCCTCGACCCGAGCGAGCGCACCCTCGCCCTGCTGCTGCTGATGCCGGCGGCGCTGCTGCTGGCCCTCATCATCGTCTATCCGGTCTGTCGCCTGATCTGGACCAGCTTCCAGAACCTGTCGCTGACCTCCGGCGTTCCAGCGGCCTTCGCAGGGCTTGAGAACTATTCTCTCATGCTGGAAGATCCGGTGTTCTGGGAAACGACCTGGAACACCGTTCTCATCACGCTCATCACGGTCCCTGGCGCGCTGCTTGTCGGTTTAGCTCTTGCCCTGATGGCAAACCTGCCCTTCAACGTGAAATGGCCGGTTCGTCTCTCGCTTCTGATTCCCTGGGCTCTGCCGCTGTCGTTCGCAGGGCTCATCTTCGCCTGGTTCTTTCATTCCGAATATGGTGTCGTAAATGATGTGTTCCGCCGTATCGGTTTCGAAGGCGTGATCTGGTTCAACTCCGCAAACTGGGCCTTCGCGGCGATCTGCCTAACAATTATCTGGAAAACCTCGTCCTTCATGGCGCTCATCATCCTCGCCGGTCTCCAGACCATTCCGCGCTCTCTTTACGAGGCGGCGGAGGTGGACGGGGCAGGGCGCATCAGGCAGTTCTTCGAGATCACCTTGCCGCTGCTCAAGCCTTCAATCGTCGTGGCGCTGATCTTCCGCACCATCACGGCGCTGCAGACCTTCGACATTCCCTTCACCATGACGCGCGGCGGTCCGGGCACGTCCACCGCGACCCTTGCGATGTACATCCACCAGAACACGGTCGATTTCCTCGATCTCGGCTACGGTTCGGCGCTCGCCATGGTCATGTTCGCACTCTCCATGGGTGTGACGGCGATCTACCTGCGCATGATCCGGGCCAAGGGGTGACCGCCATGAGCCATGATACGCCTGCCAGTCGCTCGATCTTCTCCGGCAAGCCGCTGCGCATCCTGATCGGATTCATCTTGGTCGTGAACGGGATATTCCCGGCCCTGTGGATCCTGTTCACGTCGCTCAAGACGGAAGCTGAGCTGACCGTCAAGCCGATCACGTGGCTGCCTCATGCCCCGACGATTGCGAACTATCTGCGGGCTTTCACGGATCAGCCTCTTCTGTTGTTCCTCTTCAACAGCTTCATGGTGGCGATCCTCTCCACTGCGCTGACGCTGTTCATATCCGTGCTGGCCGCCTATGCATTGGCCCGGCTCCAGATCCGCGGGCGGGATCTCATCCTGTCGGCTATCATCGCTGTGTCGACTTTCCCCCTCGTCACCCTGCTCGTACCTCTGTTCGAGATCATGCGGGCACTTGGGTTGCTCAACACATGGGTGGCCCTCATCCTGCCCTATACGGTGCTGAGCCTTCCGGTCTGCACCTTGATCCTGGTCTCCTTCTTCGAGGGCATTCCGCGCGATCTCGAGAACTCGGCGATGATCGACGGGTGCACCCGCATCGGGGCACTGTTCAAGGTTGTCGTGCCGCTCTCGGCGCCGGGTGTCTTCACAGCTGGGATCCTCGCTTTCGTGAACGCGTGGGACGAGTTCCTGCTGGCGCTCTCATTCAATTCCAATCCGATGCTGCGCACGCTTCCGGTCGGCATCACCCTCTATCAGGGCGAGTTTGCATTCCCCTGGCCGGTGATATCGGCGGCGCTCGTCATCGGCATCGTGCCTGTCGCGATCCTGATCGTGATCTTCCAGGAACGTGTCGTGTCCGGCCTGACCTCCGGCGGCATCAAGGGATAGGGATTATTGCAATGACACGCCGACCCATTGGGGAGTTGCGGAGCCAGCGCTGGTTCGCCTCCGACGACATGCGCGGCTTCGCGCATAGACAGCGCACCCAGCAGATGGGCCTGCGTCGGGAGGAGTTTCTCGGCAAGCCCGTGGTGGCCGTCATCAACACCTGGAGTGACCTGAGTCCCTGCCATTCGCATCTGCGCGACCGCGCGGAGGCCGTGAAGCGCGGTGTCTGGCAGGCAGGCGGTTATCCGGTGGAGCTACCGGCCCTGTCGGTCGGCGAGGTGATGGTGAAACCCACCACCATGCTCTACCGCAACTTCCTCGCCATGGAAGTGGAGGAGCTCCTGCGCTCGCATCCCATCGACGGAGCCGTGTTGCTGGGCGGCTGCGACAAGTCCACGCCCGGGCTCCTCATGGGTGCGATCAGCATGGATATTCCCGTGATCTACTGCCCGGCCGGTCCGATGTCGAACGGGCAGTGGCGGGGACAAAAGACGGGAGCGGGCACCCACACCAAGAAATATTGGGACGAGCTTCGGGCCGGCAACATCACGCAGGCCGACTGGGTCGATCTGGAAAGCCGAATGACCCGCTCCATCGGCACCTGCAACACGATGGGAACGGCATCCACCATGACGTCCATCGTGGACGCCATGGGCCTCACGCTTCCGGGGGCGTCCTCGATACCGGCCGCCGACAGCGGCCACCCGCGCATGGCGTCGGCCTGCGGCGAGCACATCGTCGAGATGATCTGGGAGGACTGGAAACCATCCCTTTTTCTCGATGCGAGAAGCTTCCGCAATGGGCTCGTCACCTACATGGCACTCGGGGGCTCGACCAACGCCGCCGTGCACCTGATCGCCATGGCACGTCGCGCCAATGTCGATCTGACCCTCGACGACATGTCCGACATGGCCGGGAGGGTGCCGGTCTGCGCCAATCTTTTTCCGTCCGGCGAGTACCTGATGGAGGATTTCTACTTCGCGGGTGGATTGCTCGCGCTGCTCAGGAAGCTGGAGCGGCACCTCGACCAAGATGCCGTGACCGCGAACGGCAAGACCCTGGGAGAGAACATCGCCGGAGCGGAGTGTTGGAATGACGATGTTATCCGGGGAGAGGACAACCCGGTTGTGCCGCTCTCGCGCGGCAAGACGTTGGCCGTGCTGCGCGGCAACCTTGCGCCGAATGGCGCCGTGATGAAGTCGTCGGCCGCAAACCCGAAGTTCCTCAAGCATATCGGGCCGGCCCTCGTCTTTGACAGCCCAGCCGAAATGAATCGAACGATTGACGATCCCGACCTCGACGTGACGGAGGATACGGTCATCGTGTTGCGTAATGCCGGTCCTGTCGGTGCGCCGGGCATGCCGGAATGGGGCAATCTGCCGATCCCGAAGAAGCTTCTCCGCCAAGGCGTACGCGACATGGTTCGCATCTGCGACGGACGCATGAGCGGCACTCATTACGGCACCTGCATCCTGCACGTGGCGCCCGAAGCGGCCGTGGGTGGTCCTCTCGGGCTCCTCAAGACAGGCGACCTCGTCGAGCTCGACGTGGAAGCGGGGCGTCTCGAGATGAAGGTCGCCGAAGCCGAACTGGAGCGCCGGCGCGCCGCGTGGAAGCCGACCGCGCACGTGTATGGCCGATCTTTCGCGGCGCTCTACCAGCGCCACGTCTCGCAGGCTGATCAGGGCTGCGACTTCGATTTCCTCAGCACGACCGGCCCAGTGGTCGAGCCGTCAATCTTCTAAGGGCATGCCATGATCGACATCGAGAACCGCTTCAATGGATGGCTGAAGGGGGGCGGACCGCGCCCGCCGCTCGGCACTTGGCTCATGGCGGCGGCTCCCGCGACCGCTGAGGCGATGGGCTATAGCGGCTTCGACTTCCTCGTCGTCGATATGGAGCACGTGCCGATCGAAGTGTCGGATCTGGCCCATATCCTGCGCGCCATCGGCTGCACGCCGGCGGACGCGGTGGTGAGGCTCGCTTGGAACGATCAGGTGCTCGTGAAGCGCGTGCTTGATGCAGGTGCCCAGACGATCATGGTTCCCTTCGTCCAGACGGCCGAGGAGGCCAGGCAGGCCGTTTCCTTCGCGAAGTATCCGCTCGAGGGCGTGCGCGGCGTTGCCGCCGTGCATCGTGGTTCACGGTTCGGCCGTGCGGTCGATTACCTCAAACGCGCCAATGATCAGGTCGCGGTGATCGTGCAATTGGAGACGCCGGAGGCTGTCGAGCGGCTGCCGGAGATCGCTGCCGTTCCCGGGATCGACGCCTTGTTCGTCGGGCCCGGCGATCTCGCCGCCGCCATGGGGCATATAGGCAACATTGCGCATCCCGAGGTGCAAGCCCTGATCGAGAAGGCTGCCGGGATGGCCCATGACGCCGGCAAGCCGGTCGGCATTGTCGGTCCCAATCCGGACATGGTGCGGCGCTTCATCGGCTACGGTTACAGCTACGTCGCAGTGGCTTCGGACATCGCCATGATGACGAGCCGCGCGTCCGAATGGCTAGGCGCCTTGCGCGATCAGCCGGCACCGTCGAACGCTCCGGCCGCAGCCTATTGAGAGTCCGTGAAATGTCGCTGACCATCGCCCTCGACGTCCGCGCAGAATTGGGCGAGTGCCCGATCTGGGATGCCGACGAGCACGCGCTGTTCTTCGTCGACATCAAGGGTAGGGCGCTTCATCGCTTCCGCCCTGCGACGGGCGAGCACGCCGTCATGACGATGACCGAGGAGATTGGCTGCATCGGACTGAAGAGAGGTGGCGGCTTCATCGCGGGATTCCGCTCGGGCCTCTGGTTGCTGGACTCCCAGGGAAACCGTGAGGCAAAGCTGGCCGACAATCCGGAGGATCATCGCACGAGCCGATTCAACGACGGACGCATCGATCCAGCAGGCCGCTTCCTGGCCGGCACTATCGATGAGCCGAGGGATGGCGGAAAGGCGCATCTCTACCGCTACGACCGGCGGGGATTGACGGTCATAGCAAGCGGACTTCTGACATCGAACGGTGTTGCGTTCTCGCCGGATGGGCGCACACTCTACCATTCGGATACGCCAACTTTCACTGTGTGGCGCTATGCTTATGATCCTGGAAGCGGAGAGGCGACGAACAAGACCTTGTTTGCGCGCCTTGAACCCACCGAAACGGACAGAGGACGGCCGGACGGTGCAGCAGTGGATGCGGAAGGCTGCTATTGGACGGCCCTGTTCGAGGGAGGGAGGATTCAGCGCTACGCGCCGGATGGGCATCTCCTAGCAGAATATCCCGTTCCCGTCCGCTGCCCCACCATGGTGTGCTTCGGTGGCGCCGACCTGAAGACCCTCTATGTAACGTCCGCCCGCACCGGCCGCTCCGAGGATGAGCTTGAGGTCTTTCCACACTCAGGAAGCCTCTTTTCCATGCCGGTCGATGTGCCAGGGCTGCTCGAAACCCGTTTTGATCCTTCCATTTGAGGCCGCATTGCGATGTCGTTCGACTACTCAACCGCCCAATACCGTTCCCTTCATGGCCGCTCCGTCGTCATCACAGGTGGCGCATCCGGCATCGGCGAGGAGATGGTCAGGGCGTTCGTTGCGCAGGAGGCGCGAGTTGCCTTCATCGACATCGCGAAGGAGGCGGGCAATGCGCGGGCCCGCGCAACGGGCGCGACCTTCCACGCCTGCGATGTCACCGACATTCCGGCACTCCGAGAGGTGCTGGCCAAGATTGAAGACGATGCCGGCGGCGTGGACGTTCTCGTCAACAATGCGGGCAGGGACGACCGGCACGACTTGGCCGAGGTGGAGCCGGATTACTGGCGCCGGGCTCTCGCCCTGAACGTCGACCACCAGTTCTTCGCAACGCAGGCCGTTGCAAAGGGCATGGCGGCACGGGGCGCTGGCTCCATCGTCATGTTAGGCTCCATTTCCTGGATGCGAGGCCGTCCCGGAATGGTCGGGTATACGACAGCGAAGGCTGCCATCAACGGATTGACCCGCACGCTCGCCCGCGAGCTAGGGCCGTCCAACATCCGGGTGAACTGTATCGTGCCGGGCGCAATCCTTACGGAACGCCAGAAGCAGCTCTGGCTGACGCCTGAACTGAACCAGCAATTCCTCGATCTGCAGGCTTTGAAGTTCCGGCTCGATGCCAGTCATGTGGCGAAGATGGCCCTATTCCTCGGCTCCGACGAGAGCAACGGCTGCACGGGGGCGAACTTCATCGTCGATGCCGGCCTGACCCAGAACTGAGAGTGCACCATGCAGATCCACACGACCGCCGGCGGCTTCGATCTCGTCCTCGACGGAAGGGTCATCCTGCGACATCGCAGCAATGCGCCTTGTCTCTTCGTAGGGCACGGCGACGCGCGGATGGACATGTACCGCGGCAATTTCGACATCGAGGACTACGTCGTCGAGCGGACGCCGCTTGCTCATGCGGTCGTATCCGGATCCGATATTGCCTTTTCTGCTGCTCCGGGACAGCCGGCCCGGCTGGTCCTCCAGGTTTCGGGTGATGACCGGAACGGCATCATTGCCTTTCGAGCGGATGACGCCCTCCTCAATCGAATCTGGATCCGCATCCCAGCGGAGCAAGGCGAGCATGTCTGGGGCGGTGGCGAGCAGATGTCGTATTTCGACATGCGCGGCCGCCGTTTCCCCCTTTGGACGTCGGAGCCCGGGGTCGGGCGCGACAAGACGACGGAGATCACTTTCAAGGCGGACGTCACGGGCAAGTCGGGTGGCGACTACTGGAACACCAATTACCCGCAGCCGACCTATCTCTCGTCCCGGCGCTACGCCCTGCATGTCGAGACGACCGCCTATTCGGCCTTCGATTTCCGCCGCGGGGATTTCCACGAAATCGAGATCTGGACTTTACCGGAGCGGATCGAGGTCACCGCACGCCCGACATTTATCTCTCTCGTCGAAGCAATGTCGGAGCGCTTCGGCCGCCAGCCGCCGCTGCCAGAGTGGGTCTATGGCGGGGCGATCATCGGCCTGAAGGATGGTGCCACGTCCTTTGAGCGGCTTGAGGCCATCATCGCGGCGGGCACGAAGGTGTCCGGTCTCTGGTGTGAGGATTGGGTAGGCCTGCGCCATACATCCTTCGGCGCGCGTCTGTTCTGGGACTGGAAAGCCAACGATGATCGCTATCCGGGGCTGCGCCAGCGCATCGCGGAGCTCGAAGATCGCGGCATCCGTTTCCTCGGTTACGTGAACCCTTATCTTGCGGTGGACGGCTCGCTGTTCCCAGAAGCGGAGTCCGCCGGCTATTTCGCGAAGGACGAGAGCGGAAAGACGGCTCTGGTGGATTTCGGCGAGTTCGATTGCGGTGTCGTCGATTTCACCAATCCTGAGGCGGCCGCTTGGTTCGCCGAGCGTGTGATTGGGCAGAACATGCTCGATTTTGGTCTGTCGGGCTGGATGGCCGATTTTGGAGAGTACCTGCCGATCGACGTGAAACTCGCCAATGGTGTCGATGCGAAGCTGATGCACAACGCATGGCCGACGATCTGGGCCGAAGTGAATGCGCGAGCGGTAGCGAACCGCGGCAAGACCGGCGAGGCCTTGTTTTTCATGCGGGCCGGCTTCACGGGCGTCCAAAAGCACTGTCCGCTGCTGTGGGGCGGAGATCAATCGGTCGATTTCAGCCGTCACGACGGACTCGTGACGGTGATCTCAGGTGCGCTTTCGTCGGGGCTTCTCGGCAACGCCTATCACCATTCGGACATCGGTGGCTATACGAGCCTTTTCGGCAACGTGCGCACGGCCGAGCTCATCATGCGCTGGGCGGAGATGGGAGCATTCACGCCGATCATGCGGACCCATGAAGGCAATCGTCCGCGCGAGAACCTGCAGATCGATCAAGACCCTCAGGTCCTCGCTCATTTTGCGCGGATGACAAACGTTTACGTCCACCTCGTGCCATACCTGAAGTCCCTGGTAACGGGGGCCTCCACGCGGGGCCTGCCGGTGCAGCGCCCGCTGTTCCTCCATTTCGAGGACGATCCCCGCACTTATACAATCCAAGAGGCCTATCTCTACGGTCCCGACCTGCTCGTTGCGCCCGTCTGGCATTCAGGGAAGACGGAATGGAGCACCTACCTGCCGGACGGGGTGGACTGGGTCCATGTATGGTCCGGCAAGACATTCGTGGGCGGGCAGAACGTCACGGTGCCTGCCCCGTTCGGCGAACCGCCGGCGTTCTACCGGAGCGGATCGGAATTCAAGGAACTGTTTGCAAGCCTGAGGAGCCTTTGACCGATGTCGGCCGCGGAGCTCATCGGCTTTCTTCTGCTGACGGGCGCTGCCGCCTATGCGCAGACTCTGACGGGATTCGCGTTCGGGCTCATCACCATGGGTGGAGTGGGTCTGACGGGGATCCTGTCGCTGCCGGATGCCGCCATGATCGTGAGCGTGCTGACGCTGGTGAACGCCACGCAGATGCTCCTGAAAGGATGGAGAGACGTGGCATGGCGAGAATTCGGCTTCGTCATGGCCGCCAGCATTCCGCTGCTCTTCGTCGGGTACTGGCTGCTGGAATGGCTCGCCGGAACGCAGGCTGATGTCCTGCGTCTGATCCTCGGTCTCGTGATCATCGTATCGAGCCTTCAGCTGGCACGAAAGCCCGAGCCTTTGGCGAGGCAATCGCATGATGGATCATTCCTCTTCTTCGGCGCCATCGCCGGATTGATGGGCGGGATGTTCTCAACGGCGGGACCTCCGCTCGTTTATCATTTCTATCGTCAGCCCATGCCGCTGGTTAGAATTCGAGAAACTTTGGTGACGGTATTCGCGCTCAATGCCGTCTTCCGCATCGGCCTTGTCATTGCAGCGGGCGATCTTCCGCCGGCATCGACCCTGAGTGGCCTTCTCGCCATTCCGGCCGTCGTAGGAGCGACCTTTGCCGCGCGCCGCTGGCCGCCTCCTGTTTCCCCGACCACGATGCGGCGCATCGTGTTCATCCTTCTCTTTCTCTCAGGCGTATCGCTCGGGGCGCCTGGCGTCATTCACCTTTTGGGGCCCCTTTTATAACCGCTCATTTGCGTCCTGTTGCTGGTCGCGCTGTGGATCTGAAGGATCCGTCGTCGCTGGTGTCTCGGGCCTATGCTCGGTCTTCAGGATAGGCGTGCCGGGGCTCCGCCTGCTGACTGGATGGAGAGGGCGCCCGCTTCAATCCCCGCTGCCAAGCTTCTCTGAAGATCCGATGTTCGGAGCCAGGAGTGCAGAAAACCGGCGTTGAAAGCATCTCCTGCACCGGTCGTGTCGACGACATCGACCGAAAGCGCGGCGGCCGCAACATGGACCGATCCGATGGAGGCCATTGCACCATGTTCGCCGCGCTTCAACGCGACCAGAGGAAAGTGCTCTCGCAGGCTGCGTAGGATCGTCTCGGCTGAACTTTCTCCAGTCAGGGCCTTTCCTTCTTCGAAGTTCGGGAGAAAGACGTCAATCCCTGAGCAGATCTCAAAGAAGTTCGTATCCCGGCGGATCAGCTCGTCGTCCCAACTCGGATCGAGAGAGATCGTCAGACCCAAGCGCCGCGCCATGTCGACAACGTCCGGATTGTCCTTGAGGGTCGCAAATTCCGCAATGTGCAAGTGGCTGACATCTCGAGCGGCAAGGGCCTGCTCCAGGGTTGACGGACGCGAGCTTCCGGCACGCCGGGACACGAAGGCTCTCTCGCTCTCTCTGACAAGAGCAACGGTGGGCTGGGGACCGGCATCGTTCGACTGTTCGATGAAAGAGAGGTCAATCCCGCTCCCTTCGAGCTCTTGAGTGAGGCTTCGTGACAAGGGGTCCGTTCCAAGGCGGCTGAGAAGCGCTGCCGGGCGGCCAATCGCTGCGAGATGGGCCGCAGTGATATAGGCGCCTCCGCCAGCCGCGATCGTCACGTCTTGCGCGAAGCGCTCTCGACCAAGCGCAGGCATCTCGTGCAAGCCTGTAAAGATGATGTCGCAATAAAGCCGCCCAAGGCAGACAACCTTGTTGCGCTCGGAAGGCACTCCGCTCATTGGACTGTCAATGCCTTTTCTGTTTCCTTGTCGAAGTAATAGAGGCGCTCGGCAGGGGCGTGGAGTGTCAGATGTTCGCCGATCCGGGGAATCTGCCGGCCTGGTGTAGAGCCAATGATGGTCTGGCCCGCGCTCTCGATATGTACGAGCGTTTCCGAGCCCAAGGTTTCCACAACGGCAACGGTGCCCGACACCGTCAGCCCCTGGGAGGAAACTGCCATTGGAACGAGGTCCTGTGGTCGGGCGCCGACCAGGATGTCGGATGTCGTCGCCGACGCGTATGGCACTTGAACGGAACCGCCGACAGATAGATCCGCCCCACCGTTGCGCAGGGTGGCAGGCAGCAGGTTCATGGTAGGGCTGCCGATGAACCGTGCAGTGAAGACATCCACAGGCTTATCGTAAAGTTCCAAGGGCGTGCCCACCTGTAAGATGCGGCCGTCGCGCATTACCACGATCCTATCGGCCATCGTCATGGCCTCGACCTGGTCGTGGGTCACGAAAACCGAAGTGGTGCCAAGCCTGTGATGCAGCCGTTTGATCTCGATGCGCATCTGTGTGCGCAATTGGGCATCAAGGTTAGAGAGCGGCTCATCGAAGAGGAATGCAGCAGGGTCGCGCACCATTGCCCGCCCAATGGCGACTCGCTGGCGCTGCCCCCCGGAAAGGGCCGAGGGACGACGCTCCAGGAGTTGCGACAGGCCGAGTGTCTGAGCGACCTGCTCGACGCGCTGACGCTTTTCGACTCTCGTCAGATTGGAACGGTAGAGGCCGAAGGCAATGTTTTCGGCTACGCTCATGTGCGGATAGATGGCGTAGTTCTGGAACACCATGGCGATGTTCCGGTCTTTGGGCTGACGATCGTTGACGACATGTCCATCGATCCGGATTTCGCCACCGCTGATTTCCTCAAGCCCCGCGATCATTCGCAGCGTCGTGGACTTGCCGCAGCCCGAAGGTCCGACCAGCACGACGAACTCGCCATCCTGGATCGACAGGTCGATCCCATGGACTACAGTCGTCTGTCCATAGCGCTTGATCAGACGATTGAGTTCAATGGTCGCCATCAGCGGGCTCCGAGAAGTGCGTTGAAACGGAATTTGAGGTCCTGCGCGGATGCCTCGGCGCGTAGTGCCGCTTCCTGCAAGCGCTGTCGCAGGCCGGAGATTTCCTGATTATATCCGGCAATTGCCTCGGAGAGCGCTTTGGGAGCCGGCCCACCGAACCGATCGCGGACCGCAACGAAGTTCTCCGGCGAGACGATCTCGGCGAACAGGGTCTTGTCGATTATCGTCTGGCGTTTCGTGCAGCGTTCGAAGGCCGTTTGAAAGGCTCCATAACCATCGACGGCAATATCGCCTTCAACGGCCACCACAGAGCGGGAGACTTCGGCCGCGATCTCATGCGCTTCGCGAAACGACAGTCTCTCCCGGCGTACCAGGCTGTCGGCAAGTTCCGTCACCGTGATGCAACTGCGGCGGATATTCTGTCGGACCTTGTCGGAATTGATGCGCAGAGCGGGAATGAGCGCCGCGAGCAGGTCGAGGACACGTCCGCCGCTCTCGAACGCGCCATAGCCGAAGCTCTGGCTTTCGCCCTCGCTGTCGTTCATGTCCGTGAATGGGGTGTTGTGCATGATCGTGAGCATGGCCTGCGCCCGACCGACAGTCTGTGATGCCAGATGGCGTATGTGCTCGATAGGAACGGGATTGCGTTTCTGCGGCATGATCGAGCTGATCTGCACGAAGGCATTCGGTACATAGACTTGGCCGACCTCGAAACTCGTCCAGAACTGGAGGTCCTGAATAAACCTTCCGAGATGCAGGAAGATCAGCCCGATCGCCGAGTAGGTCGAGGTGATATAGTCGATGGAAGCGATGCAGCCGTAGGAGTTCTGCAATGGACGGCTGAAGCCGAGGAGGCGAGCCATCAGGTCCCTATCGATGGGAAAGCCGCTCGTGGTGATGGCAGCGGCTCCCATGGGGCTTCGGTCGACGATATCGCGAGCAGCCTCCAGCCGAGAGATGTCTCGCAGCAGCGTTTCGAGGACGGCCGCAAGATAATGGCCGAAGACGGTAGGCTGCGCGGGCTGCCCATGGGTGTAGGCGACGATGAGCGTTTTGCTCTCGCGCTCCGCCACGGATGCCAGGGTTTCAGCGAGCCGCACCGAGCGTTCCAGCAGGGGATCGATCCGGTGCTTGAGGCCGAGCTTGAACAGGGTATGATCGATGTCGTTGCGAGAACGCGCGGTATGAAGGCGGCCTGCGAGATCCGGCCCTAAGCGCTTGCGCAACTCCTTCTCGATCAGGAAGAAAAAGTCCTCCACTTCACCGCTATAGTTAAGTGTGCTGACATCGATCTCACGGTCGATGGCCTCGAGTGCCTGGGCGATAGGTCGTGCCTGCTCGATCGTCAGGATCCCGGTCTCATGGAGCATGACGAGGTGAGCCCGGTCGATCAGGCGAAATCCCTCGACATGGTGGTCCTTGGCCCCGTGAAAGAGCGGGCCAAGCACGGTCTCCTTGTAGACTGGGTCTGGAAAGACGGAGGTGTCGTCGAAAGTGCCTGCAGTCATTGGCTTTAGCCCTTAAGTCCGGCCAGCATCACGCCTCGGACGATGTAGCGTTGAAGAAGAAGGAAGACGATCAGAGTTGGTAGAGTCGCGATGCTCGCGCCCGTCATGATCTTCTCCCATTGGATCGACTGTTCGACCGCGAAGCTCGAGAGGCCGACGGGCAACGTGTAGAGATCGGCGCTTGTCGTCACGATGAGCGGCCAGAAGAACGCTGTCCAGTTGCCAAGAAATGTGAAGATCGCAAGCGCTGAGAGGGCTGGAGTCACCAACGGCATGGCGATCTTCCACCAGATGGTGAACTCGTTGAGCCCGTCGATCCTCGCGGCTTCCAAGAAATCGTCCGGCACGCTTTCGAAGAACTGCTTCATCAGGAAGGTGCCGAAAGCCGTCATCATGCCTGGGAACATGATGCCCCAGTAGCTGTCCAACCATCCAAACTGACTGGCCATGAGATACCAGGGCAGGACCAGCATCTCGGTCGGGATCATCAGGGTGGACAGGATGGCAATGAACACGATGTACCGGCCACGAAACCGGAATTTTGCCAGCGTATAGCCCACGAGGCTGTCGAAAAAGACGTTTGAGAGCGTGACGATGGCTGCGACGATCGCCGAGTTAAGGAACCAGCGCGTGAAACGTCCGTCGCCCAGGATCTCGATGTAATTGTCGAGCGTCGGCGCCTCCGGGATCACCCGTAGATCGTAGACCTGCGATGCATCCTTGAGGGAGGTCGACAACATGAAGAGGAGGGGGGTTACCATGATGACGCCGCCGATGAGCAGGAGTGTCCAGGCGACGATTCTGCCGGGCCGGATCCGCGGCATGGGGAGACCCTGAGAGAAGGCGGCGTCTGTCATCAGCGGTCTCTCATGAGGCGCAGTTGAGCAAGGGAGATCACGAGTAGGATCAGGAAGAGGACGACTGTCTGGGCGGCTGCATATCCCATTTCGTAGGAACTGAAGGCCGTTTGGTAGATCATCAGCACCAGAGGCTTGGTCGAGTTCAGCGGGCCTCCAGGGTCGTTCGTGTTGATGTTGTAGACTTGGTCGAAGATGCGCAGGAAGCCGATCGACGAGAATACCACTAGGAAGACGAGTGTCGGCTTCAGCAGGGGAATCGTGATCTTTCGCAGGATTGCGCCCTCCGACAAGCCGTCGATCCGCGCGGCTTCGTAATAGGTCACCGGAATGGCCCGCAATCCGGCAAGAAAGATGATGATCTGGAATCCGAGGCCCGCCCAGACGGCTGGTGCGAGAACGGCCGGCAGTGCTTGACTGGTAGAACGGAGAAATGGCTGCTGGGGAATGCCGAATCCTGCGAGGATATCGTTGATCACGCCGATGGGAACGGGCTGGTAGAACCAGCGCCAGACCCATGCCATAGCCGCTGCCGTGGTGAGAAACGGCAGAAAATATAAGGCACGGAGGAAAGAGTGCATGAACCGCACCCTGTCGAGATAGTAAGCCACCATGAACGAGATCAGAAGACTGATGGGCGTGCCGAGGAGCAGGTACAGAAAGGTGTTGCGGAAGACCTGCCAGAAGAGGGAATCTGAAAGGAGCCGTTTGTAGTTCTCAAGCCCAACGAAGGAGGCGGGCTTCGTGATCGTCCAGTCCGTGACGGAGAGATAGAACGCCTGGAATGTCGGCCAGAAGCGGATCACCGCGTAGAACACCAATGGAACCGCGAGAAAGCCCCATGCCCATATCACCTGTTTCCGACCAAGGCTCATCCTTGGCCAGAGGCCGCCGGGGGCGACCTCTCGATGTACGACAACAGACATCGGCTTCTTCCTCGCGGGCTTTACTTAGCGCTTGGCGCGGTCCAGGATTGCCTGCTCGGCTTCGGCAGCCTTGGCGAGGGAAGTCTTCGGATCCTCGCCGCCAATCAGGACCCGATTGGCCATATCGATGGTGAGCTGCCTTTGGGCGGCCTCATCCTTGAACAGGGTCGTATGGGCATATTCCAGACCCTTCAGGAATGGTCCGTAGACCGGGTGTGCGATGTTCTCAGGCGTCAGAGCAGCGGTCCGACGAGCCGGAAGTTCGCCCACGATCTCCATCCAGATCTTCATGGCCTCAGGTGAGGAGACGTATTTCAGAAACTTCTCAGCCGCCGCCAGTTTCTCGCCTTCCGCCTTCGTCGTGATGGCATTTGCGAAGTAGCTCGCGTAGTTGCTGCGCACGCCCTGGGCATTGGCGGGGAGCTCGGTTACACCCCACTCGAAGCCTTTGATCGTGTTGAATGAGCCGAGGCGGAAAGTGCCATCAATCGTCATGGCGGCGAGACCGGCGCGGAAGGCTGCCTGTCCTTCATCCATGAAACCGGTCTGCCCGACCTTATGCTTCTTTTGGAGGTCGGTATAGAAGGTGAGGGCCTTCAGTCCCGCCTCGTCGTTGTAGGCGACCTTGGTGTCGTTCTCCGTATACGGGACGCCGCCGAACTGGCGGATCAGGACTTCGCGCCACCATTGGTGATCCTGCCCGCCCATGTCGAGTGTCATGCCGGCAGAGACGATGTTGCCGCTGCCATCGCGCTTGGTCGTCTTTTCCGCGGCGGCGACAAGCTCGTCGAGGGTCTTCGGCGGATTATTGGGATCGAGCCCCGCATCCTTGAAGGCCTTCTTATTGTAGAAGAGCGCCAAGGAACGCACAGCGGTCGGCAGCCCATAATAGTCGTTGCCGCGCTTCATGGCGCTCACGATCGGGAAGAAGTCGCGCTCGATCTCGGCAGGCGGGAATGCCTCCGCCCGGAGAGGCCGGATCATCTTGCCGGAGACGAAGTTGTCGGTCCAGCCATAGAACAGCTGTACCACGTCCGGGCCCTGGCCCGCCAGGATCGCAGCGGCAACCTTCGTCTGATAATCGGCATAAGGGAATGTGGTCTGCTTGACCTTAATGTCCGGGTTTGCCTCCTGGAACTTGGCGATCAGCTGGTTCATCGCCTTGACGCGCGTGTCGAAGATGTACTGCCAGTATTCGATCTCGACAGCTTTGGCGCTGGATGTCGCCAAGGTGGCGAAGCCCACGGCAACGCCCGCAAGTAGATGACGAAATTGCATATCCCTCTCCATTTTTGCTGGGCGCCGGGCGCCGATCCTTCTCTGGTCGCGGCCTTCTCGAGGACCGTTCCGGCTTCAGGCTCCCTTAGAGTTACTGACCTGTCAATAAGATAATTCACTTGAGTTATTCTTGCCGTCGCGTCATCGTGCCAATAGGGAGGCGGAGATGCCGAGAAAATCTAAGGTCGGCGCAAAGTCGACGATCGGAAGCAACCCGGAGCGTAACCGCTCTCACAATCGCCGTGTGGTGCTGGATGTGGTGCGTCGGCTCGGCCCGGTCGGGCGGATGGAGATCTCACGCCATGCGCATCTGAGCACCCAGGCCGTCTCGAACATCGTCGACGACCTGGTCGCTGATGGCCTTCTCATCAAAACTGGCCGGCTCAGGGCGGGCCGCGGCCTGCCGCCACTCCAGTTCGCCGTCAATCCCGATGGCGGTATGACTGCAGGAATCGAGATCGCGGCCGACCACGTCTCAACGCTTCTGATCGATGTCGGAGGTCGCATTCGCGCGCAGCGAACCTTGCCGATTCAGCAGAACGATCCCCAAACAGTGCTTCCCGTCATCAAGGCGGAGATTGAGGCAGCGCAGGCGCAGGTGGAGTCTCCTGTTCCGCAGCTTTTCGGCGCCGGCGTTGTGATGCCAGGCCCGTTCAACGTCGAAGGCATGACGTCCGTTGGTCCGACGACCCTGGCAGGATGGCTGGATTTCGATGCAGTGGCCCATATCGGGGACATGCTCGGCGCGCCGATCACACTTGAGAATGATGCCACCGCAGCGGCCGTTGGTGAGCGGCTTCATGGCGCTGCCAAGGACTTGAAGAACTTCTGCCTCATCTATTTCGGACAGGGGCTGGGCTTAGGCATCATGATCGATGGACGTCCGTATCGCGGAGCCAACGGCAATGCGGGCGAGATCGGACACGTGCTGGTGGAGAAGGGAGGTCGTCTCTGCTCATGCGGTCAGAGCGGCTGCCTTGAGGCTTATGCATCCATTCATGCTTTGACCGAAAGGCTGGCCGACGCCGGAATTCGAAAGGTCGACTATGCGCATCTGGAGCAGCTTCACCACGAGAAGCACTCAGTCGTCGAGGCATGGATCAAGGAGGCGGCCAAGTATCTCGCATATCAGATCGCAATGCTCGAGAACCTCTTCGATCCCGAGGCGATTGTCATCGGCGGGGCCCTCCCGCCCGGTCTTCTGGAAGACCTTACCCTGGCCATGCAGCCTCTGCCCCTGTCGGTCGCCAGGCGCAGAAATCGAAGTGAAGCCCGTCTGATCCAGGGTCGGACAGGACGGCTCACTGCCGCCCTCGGGGCCGCTGCCCTGCCTCTCCTGGATGCGATGACGCCCCGGCTCGATACTGCCCAGGCGGTTCACAGGAAACAATCGAACGAGGAGATTTCTCTTGTTGGATGACCATAGCCGCCTTGCCCGGGCCGTCCATCAACCAGCCCTAGTCCGTTTGCATCGCAGCTTGAGTCGGCTCAAGTCGACTTTGACCGTGATGAACACCGGAGCTCATCCGGATGATGAGATCAACGGCATGTTGGCCGCCCTGCGGTTTGCCTACGGCATGCGCGTCGTCGTGGCTTGCTCGACACGGGGTGAAGGCGGTCAGAACGCGCTGGGGCCTGAGCGGGGCGGTGCCCTCGGAGTGCTGAGAACCGCGGAAATGGAAGAGGCGGCTCGTCGCCTTGATGTTGATGTGGCGTGGCTTGGCCACGGGCCCGAAGATCCGGTTCACGATTTCGGCTTTTCCAAGAATGGAGACGATACGCTCCAGCGATGGGGCGAGGAGCGTATCGTGGAGCGGCTCGTCCGGACCTATCGGCAGTATCGCCCGGACATCGTGATCCCGACCTTTCTCGACGTGCCAGGGCAGCACGGCCACCACCGGGCGATGACGCGGGCGGCCGAGCAAGCTTTTGTGCTGGCAGCCGATCCTTCCGTCTTTCCCGAGCATGCCGGATCGGGCCTTCGGCCCTGGCAGGTTTCGAAGTTCTATCTTCCTGCGTGGTCGGGCGCTGGCTACGCGTATGACGATGAAGTGCCTCCGCCGCCCACGACGCTAAATCTTCGGATGGCCACGAAAGACGAGGTGACTGGTCTGGCATATCGGCAGTTGGGTGAGTGGTCGCGCGCCGCGCATGCGTCCCAGGGCATGGGGGTTTGGCGCGACAGTCCGGTCGATCAATGGGCTCTTCATTTGAAGCGTTGGGCCGATGGGCTCCCGGCCCACGAGCGCGATATTCGCGATCGGCTCCCTGCAACTCTTGCAGAGATCGCGACCTTAGCGGGTTTGCCGGAGGCTGCTTCTAAGGCTCTAAGGGAGGCGCAGGAGCTGATCGATGCCGCCATTGCGGCATTCCCAGCTCGCAAGCGGATCGGCCAGTCGCTGGGGCAGGCGGCACACCTGATCAAAGAGGCGAAAAGCGGCCTGGATCCAAGCACCATCGACTTGATCGGCCATCGCTTGGATCGCAAGCTGCGGGAGATCGATGCAGCTATCTTCGAGGCTCATGGCAGCACGGCACGGGCATTCTTCAAGGGTCCGCCCCATCCGGGCGCCAAAATAACGCTGGAAGTCCGTATCGACGCGCCGGATCTTGCGGAACTGGCGGTCGAGGCCCGCTTTCCGCCAGAAATCGATGCCATCGAAACCACGATGGATGCCGGACATGTGCAGTATGCTCTTGATATCCCGGCATCGGCGTCCCACACAGGGAACTATCCTGCATCCTTCGACCCGATGGGCGGGAACGGAGATGCAAGTCTTCGTATATCGGGCAGGATCGGTGAGCGGACCATCATGGTGGATCTCGATCCCGAGGAGCCCCTGAGGATCGGTCCGTCGCAATCCCTGGCGCTTGAGCCCACCACAGCCATCATCAAAGCGGGAAACCGCCCATCAAGCATCCGGATTCAGGCTGTGGGAGCCGAGCCTGCCGAGTGGCAGGCGCCGGAGGGCTGGTGCGTCAGACGAGGCGGACCAGATTGGATCATTGATCCGCCGCAACAACCGAGCGCTGGAGTTTCAAAGCTGGTCCCGATCGTGGATGGCAGGCCGGCCAACCAGATCCGTACGATTGCCTATCCTCACATTCGACCAGCATCATTCCTTGCACCGGTGGAACTCAGGGTTCTCACCCTTGATGTTGCTCTCCCGTCCGATGGACGCATCGGGTATGTGGGAGGCGGAAGTGACAATGTCGGCACTGCAATGCGGCGCCTCGGCCTCAATGTGACGGATCTATCTGAGGCCGACTTGGCAGCATGTTCTCTCTCGGAGTTTACAACCCTTGTCGTCGGCATCTTTGCATTCGGCTTGAGGCGCGATCTCCGAGTTGCAACGGGCCGGCTGCACCGCTTCGTGGAAGAGGGCGGGCATCTGGTCACGCTTTATCACCGCCCGACCGATGGCTGGGATCCCGACCGTACGCCGCCACGCCGTTTGGTCATCGGCTCCCCGTCGCTCCGGTGGCGCGTGACGGATCCTGCCGCTCCGGTAACGGTTCTGAAACCGGACTCGCCCCTGCTGACCTATCCAAACCGGATTGACGCGAATGACTGGCAAGGCTGGGACAAGGAGAGGGGTCTTTACTTTGCGTCCGAATACGACGCTTCCTACGAAGAATTGATTGCCTTGAATGACGCCGGAGAGAATCCGCTCAAAGGTTCCTTGATCTCGGCCCGCATTGGGCGTGGGCGCCACACGCATGTGGCACTCGTGCTGCAACATCAGTTGGACAAGCTGGTTCCCGGCGCCTTCAGGCTCTTGGCGAATCTCGTTCAGCCAGCGTGTAAGGGACATGACGGCTGAACCGGAATCAACGCCCCTCAACGTCCGATCCCGCGTTGGAGGAGCGCAGGCTGGATATCGCTCGACATGGCCCTGGTCACGACCATGCAGGCCATAGTCAAGGCTGAAGGTGATATGTATCCGGCTGTTCAAGTCGTTTTCCTGCGCTCGATCGACCTTAGCCGTAGTTCCGCCTTGGCAGGATGAGCGGACCTTCCCACGGGCATCAGCTACGACTTGACCGGTTGGAGGCCATCCCAGTTCAAGTAGAGTCTGCCATCAGAGCTCGTTCGGTACAGAGCGACTGGAGAGCGAACCCGTGTGTTGAAAAGCAAGCCAGTGCATCTAAATTGTCCGTTTGGACTGCAAAGCTCGTAATCATCGGCGGGGGCAGGCTGCCGATCCATGCTTTCCTAATCGTCCGGAGCGCCCATGTCTGCCGTTCTTCAACGAAACAACGTCAAGATCATTGGCAGCGGCAAGCAGCCTATGATCTTCTCCCATGGTTATGGCTGCGATCAGAACATGTGGCGGTTTATCACGCCCGCCTTCGAGGACCGCTATCAGATTATCCTCTTTGACCATGTCGGCCATGGACAGTCAGACGGGAGATCCTTCGATCCGGCAAGATATGCTTCGCTCGATGGCTATGCCGACGATGTGCTGGCGATCTGCCGTGAGCTAGACCTGAAGGATGTCATCTTCGTCGGCCACTCGGTCAGCGCGATGATTGGCATCCTGGCCGCCATCCGGGAGCCTGAGCGGTTCGATCGATTGCTGCTGATCGGCCCATCGCCACGCTATATCAACGACGGGGACTATGTCGGCGGGTTCGAACCGGAGGACATTGAGGGCCTGCTCGACTTCCTCGACAGCAACCATCTCGGCTGGTCGAGCACCATGGCTCCGGTCATCATGGGCACCCCAGATCGGCCGGAACTCGGTGAGGAGCTTAGCAACAGCTTCTGCCGCACTAACCCGGAAATCGCCAAGCACTTTGCCCGGGTGACGTTTCTGTCCGATAACCGGGTCGACCTTCCAAACCTGAAGACAAAAGCCCTTATCCTTCAGTGCGCCCAGGACGTGATCGCCCCCCAGGTGGTCGGGCGCTACATGCACCAGAACCTCCAGGACAGTGAGCTCGTCCTGTTAAAGGCGACGGGACACTGCCCGAACCTGAGTGCGCCCGAGGAGACGATTGCCGCCATGGAAACATTCCTGAGTGATCCGGCTCCAAGCACGACGGCGGCAGAGTGAGCATTGATCCGAAAGCTTTGACGGAAAGTCTGGACGAACTCTACGAGAGTGCCCCCTGCGGCTATCTTTCGACCCTGCCGGATGGCACCATCATCAGAGCGAACCAAACCCTCCTCACTTGGCTCGGCATGGAGCGGCGGGACCTTGTCGGTCATCAATGCTTCCAAAACCTTCTGAGCATCGGCGGCAGGATCTTCTACGACACACACTTCGCGCCGCTGCTGCGGATGCAGGGCTTCGTGAACGAAATTGCCTTCGATCTGACCTGCGCTGACGGACGCTCCTTGCCCGTTCTCGCCAACACCGTCCAGAAACGGGATGAAGGAGGGCATCCTGTCGTCAACCGCATCACCCTCTTCAATGCCGCCGACCGGCGAAAGTACGAGAAAGAGTTGCTTCTAGCGCGCCAGAAAGCCGAGCAGGCCACCGCGGAACTCAAGCGCCTGAACGAGACTTTGGAGGAGCGGGTCGCGCACGAGGTCGCCGAGCGCCTGAAGGCCGAGGAGGCGATGCGGCAATCCCAGAAGATGGAAGCGATTGGCCAGCTCACCGGCGGCATTGCTCATGACTTCAATAACCTTCTCACCATCATCGTCGGCAACATCGAGCTCATGCAGCGTCGCCTGCCGGCGGAGGCCGACCGCCTTCACCGAGCCGCCGATCACGCCATGGACGCAACACGGCGGGCAGCGACCCTGACGCACCGGCTTCTCGCTTTCTCGCGGCGGCAGCCGCTCGATCCCAAGCCCATCGATGTCAACAAGCTCGTGGCAGGGATGACAGATCTCCTGCGGCGGACTTTGAGTGAAGCCGTCATGCTGGAGACAGTTCTCGGGGGCGGGCTCTGGCGTTCCCAGGCGGATCCGAATCAGTTGGAGAACGCAATCCTCAATCTGGCGGTCAATGCCCGCGATGCCATGCCCGATGGCGGCAAGCTTACCATCGAGACAGCCAATGCTCACTTGGATGAAGCCTATGTCGAGGCGCTCATCGAACCCGTCCCGGCCGGGCAGTATGTCCTTGTGGCCGTTTCGGATACCGGAACTGGGATGGACAACGCTACGATGGACAGGGTGTTCGAGCCGTTCTTCACGACGAAGGAGGTCGGCAAGGGCACCGGGTTGGGCCTCAGCCAGGTGTACGGCTTTGTTCGGCAGTCCAACGGCCATGTCAGGATCTATAGCGAGTTGGGTGAGGGCACGACGATCAAGCTCTATCTGCCTCGTCTGATCGGCTCCAGTGAGGAAGCCACGGAAAAACCGCCGAAGAACGCCACGACCGTGCAGGGATCAGGCGAGACGATCCTGGTCGTTGAAGACGAGCCCGATCTGCGGGCCTATACTATCGAGGCCCTGTGCGACCTCGGGTACCGCGTTCTTGAGGCAGCCGATGGCCGAGAGGCACTGGAGCTCGTCAAAAAGCATTCCGAAGTCCAATTGCTGTTTACCGATGTGGTTCTGAGGGGCGGGATGAACGGGCGCGCTGTTGCGGAAGAGGTTTTGCGGCTCAGGCCCGGGCTCCCGGTTCTGTTCACGACAGGCTACACCTCCAACGCAATCGTTCACCAAAGCCGCCTGGACCCGGGCGTGCACCTGATCGGCAAGCCCTTCACCTATGCTGAATTGGCCGCCAAGGTGAGGCGTATGCTCGACCTGGGCTGAATGAAGCTGCACCTCCAGGAACAGGCTCGTCTTGCGAGATCCGCCCGGCAGCGATGATCGCTCGGTGCCTTCCGACCGGGTTCGTAGAGATTGTCCCGCTGCATCCGGATGCGTAAGCAGATCCTTGCAGAGGGAATGAAGATTAGGGGCAATTATACTTTAGTATTGCAGTCAAGAATTGTGTGACTTTGGTCACAGATAAGCTTCGCAGAATGAGCGAACGTCATCCTGCCCTGCTATGGCGTGGACAGCAGGGCATTGGAGGGTGGCATGACGCAGCCGAAGCAAGGCGCCGCAGAGCCGAACCAGCATGCTGTCAAAGAGCATGTGAAGGCGATGGTGCGGAGGATCCCTCGTAAGGCAGGGAGGCGGCGAGATCGCCGACATAAAGCCGCAGCCTAGTGCTCAACCCCAAGGTCACAGAGCGAGGCAGAGAGGCTGGCCCAATTCGCGAGGACGAGCGACTACCATTATAGATGCGATTAGCCGCGGAATAGACACCATTCGAATTCGCCAGTCCATGCTAGGCTAGAGTTTCAGATCTCACATCGCGAGCCGGTTCATGCGCCTTCTCTTAGCCTTTCCCATCCTTGCTCTCGGATTTGCCTCCCAGGCTGCATATGCTCAAGTGCCAGCCGCAAAGGCCGCTCCTCCAGGGGCGCCCGTAGAAAAGGTGCTCACGCCAGAGGAGAGTTCCGCCCGAATTGAGGCGATACGGCAGAAATCGGAGGCCTTACAACGTGCCCGCGACGTGAAGCTAAGGAAGGCTACGAGAAGCATCTGTGTCGGCTGCTGATCAAGGCGGATCTACCCCTTCGTTGAAGGGAGCATCAATGACAGGCTGGGGCCTTGAGGTATGCTTCAATCTAAGAGGGCAAACCTAAATCTTAGTAGGCACTTAGCAGGCGTGAGCCCGATTGTTGATTGGCAGCACTCTGATGTACGTGGTGTCGACAAGCACTTGATCACGAAATGTTAACGGTCAGCATCTCGTTGCGATTGAGGCCCTGAGCGATGCCGTAGGTTTTGTCTTGAAATCGCCCCGAGTGGAGCGATGACATCATCCGCAATGGAGAGGCTAGCGCACCGATGCTAATGACCTCATCACTGACAGCGCTGGTCAGGCATTACCTTTGTCACTTCAATACATAACCGCGTTGAGTGTGACATGGACGGGCGAGCCCGCCTTGAGCTGTGCGCTGCCTCGTGCGATCAACCAGCCATCGGCACGCTCCAGGCGCGCAACGATTTGCAGTGTTGGCGAAGAAGTCGAGCTTGCAGGCGGGGACAAGGAAAAGGCCATTGCCTTCGATCCACCGTCGCTTTCGATACGCGTTCTCGCGGCGCGACGTCTCGCATCCCCCTGAATGGCGGAGTCTTCGAGATAGATCTCAAGATGGCCTTTCGGGATGACCGCACCGCCCTCGAATGTGACAGTGCCGCGAATATCTGTCGATTGCGCCGCGGCGGGCCTGACGGCCGCAGCGACAGCTGCTGCTCCGGCGGTCGTTAACACTGTGCGGCGGCTGGCCTGGCGCTTCATCGCACGTTCTCCATGATCGCCCTGAAACACCTCTGCGGGGATGGCATCGCCGCTCAGCTTGCAGTTCGAAAAGCGGAACCAATCGCAACTGAACTACGAGGTGGGGCGCTTCCAGGCGCCCCACCTGCGATCATGCTAGATGATAACGAAGTCGGCCGCCGAAACATTCAGACTTTTGCTCAACCGCGCAAACTGAATGGCTGCAGCTTGTCCGGCACCATCGGCGTCATAGGACAGGGCGCCGCTATCGGTATCATAAATGATACGGTCATCGGCATCATGAGCCACGCCCGCCGCACTCTTGTGAAATGCGCCTAACGCGAGAGCACCGTCGCTACCCAGGCTCGCAAAGATGAGGTTGTCCAGCAGGACGGTGTCGTCGGTGACCTTGAAGTCCTTGATCCAGTCGACATTGCCGTTCCCGAGCGCTGTCGAGAAGCGGAAGCTATCCTCTCCCGCACCGCCGGTGAGCGTGTCGGCCGCTAGACCGCCATCCAGCAGATCGCTGCCGCCACCGCCCGTGAGACTATCGGATCCCGCAATGCCCGGTTGAGCCGGTGCAGGGGGAAACTCGACAGATACGTTCAACTCATATGTCGAGCCTTCCGGCACAACCTCCGCCCAGCCATTGCCCGGCGCCGTCTCTGACCAGCTGCCCTCCACAATGTAATAGGTTCCAGTCTCCTGAACAACGAATACCGCACTTGAATCCCGGTTGCTTGTAGAGCCGGGGTCACCGCCGCCATCATCGTTCTGAGCGACGATGTTGCCGTCGCTGTCGAGCAGCCTGAGCCAACTGTCATGGACGTTTGGATCGGCAATTCCGTCGATGTCGATCGTAATGACCGTGCCGGCCGCCAGATTGATCTTGTAGTAACCGCCCTTTCCGTTTCCGGTGGCGTTGACCGTCGTATGGAGGATCGTCGTCGAATCGAAGATGTCAGGGTCACTGGCGAGCGAAAAGTTGTTGGAGATATCGAATGCGGCTGCGATCGAGTTGTTCGCCGCGTCCGGTCCCAGCGTGGCGTAGCCGGTACCCATGCCCGGGCGTGGCGGTGCGTCGCCCTGATAGTCGAAATCGCCGAGCAGGGTGTCATCGCCACGGCCGCCGTCGATCGTGTCGTTCCCGCCCTGGCCGGTCAATACATTGGCTGCGCCGTCGCCGGTCAGTCGGTCATTAAATCCCGAGCCTGCAAGATTCTCGATGGAGACATACCTGTCTCCGCCGGACTTGCCTCCAGCGAGAGTAAGCCTAACGCCGCCCGTTGCATCAGCGTAATCTGCCGTGTCGCGGCCTGCGCCGCCGTTCAACCGGTCGGCACCGCCGCCGCCGGTCAGCGTATCGTCGCCTCCGCCGCCGGAGAGCTCATTGACCCGAGCAGTGCCGATGAGATGGTCATCAAAAGACGAGCCGACGGCATTCTCAAAGCCGACGAGGATATCATGCCGGATAGCTGTGCCTCGGCCGACGATCTGCACCGGACCATCGCCGTCGCCCCCGGTGGCCGTGCCATCGGCAAGATCGATCGTCACACCGCCAGGGCTGCCCGCGTAGACCACCGTGTCGGTGCCAGACCCGCCATCCAGATAGTCTTGACCGGCACCACCGATGATCGTGTCATTGCCGGCTTCGCCATACAGGATGTCGCCATCATTGCCGCCATCCAGGACGTCATTGCCGCCGCCGCCGTTGAAGTAATCCCCGCCGCCTCGGCCCCAGAAATGGTTTGCTGCGGATGTGCCGATGAAGCGGTCGATGCGGTCATCGGAACCGATCAGGTTTTCGATACTGTCGAAAGTGTCACCCGATGCGGTGCCACCGCTGGCGACGTTCGTGGCGAGGTTGACGAGAAGCTGGAAAGGGCTCTCCTTGCTGTAATCGACTGTGTCGACTCCCGCACCGCCCCTGAAGACATCGATCCCGTCCTGGCCGCTCAGCGTGTCGTTGCCGGCGCCGCCGTCGAGAATGTCGTTACCTTGGCCACCAAGAATGACGTCGTTGCCGCCGCCGCCGTAGAGCGCATCGTTGCCATCATCGCTTTCCGTCTGGTCCTCAAGGTCCTCGACATCGATCGTGTTGTTGATGTCGCGACTGGCGAGCGAGTCGCGGCCGCCGATGATCAGGTCGTCACCTCCCTGACCAAAGATCGTGTCGTCGCCGGCACCGCCGTCAAGCGTATCATTTCCGCTGCCGCCGAAGGCGATGCTTGTCATCGTATTGTCGCCGACGCTCGGTGGGGTCTCGCCACCGCCATTAGGTTGGGTCGTCGATACGTCGGCGTAGATGATGTTTTCGACGTTGGCGATCTTCCTGATTCTCAAGTTCCTGGCCAGGAGGATGACCGTGTCATCGCCGCCGTTGAGTTCCTCCCGAACGATATCGTCCACTGAGTCGACGAAATAGATGTCATCGCCGCCGTTGCCTGCCATGCGGTCGCCGCCGCTGCGGCCGTCCAGAGTGTTGGCGCCATCGTTGCCGATCAGGATGTCGTCATACCTGCTGCCGATGCCGTTCTCTATGTAATAGTCGGTCCCATCCGCGTTGTGTCCAGCGAATATCGACACATTGTTGCTGTGACCGTTGACGCTGGAGAATTGTCCCGCACGCAAGTCAAGAATCGTACCCGCCGTCGAGCCGGAGAAGTCGATCGTGTCTGTCCCGCCAGTGTCATGGATCGCAAAGCCGATGTCATGCTGCATGCCGGAGGATGTCAATTGGTATCCGTACTGCGTGCTGCCGAAGCCGTAGACATTGTCGCCTGTGTTGAGGTCGATGTGCTGGTAGGTGCGCACGCCATTCGCGTCGACGGTTGAGAAATATCGTCGAATGACGGCCTCGATGTCGGCCATCAGCGGCGTCGAGGCGGACCAGCGGCTGGTTTCGCCCACATCGATCCCGTCGAAATACGACATGACGCTGTATTGCTGGCGATCATAGGTCCAGGTCGCATTGTTCAGATAGTTGATCTGCACACCGCCGGGACCGCTGTAGTTATAGAGCCCAGGATGGTTGAGGCCGAACTCATGGCCGAACTCATGGATGAAGGAATCGAAGACATAACCGCCGATATCGGTCTTATTGGGTTCCGTGTCGTGGAAACGCTGACCGATGCTGACATAGCGATTGCTTGAATAGGCGCTGCCATCGTCCTCCTCACCGAGTTCGGGGCTGACAACCTCCATCCAGTCCGTTGCTCCATTAAATGGCGCGTCGTCGACGATCTCGAATTTCAGAGGAGTGACAGACGACCACATCTGTAAGGCGCCGATAGCCGCGGCCTTGTAATCGGGGTGGTCATTGAGCTCGTAGACGTTGATCCTCAGCGTTCCCGCAGCGATCGCTGGCGTCAGACTGCGGCCCAGTGCTCCAAGATAGTCAAGAAAGGACTCATAATCCTCGCTCTTGCCATAGGGGTTGTCCGGCGTCTGATCGTTGATCCACCACTGATCGCTCGTTTGGCTGGGATGCGGCATCTTAGGGTTCCTCTCTCTCGACTGTGCGCAGATTGCGGTTACACCGGTTTGCAGCTACTAATTTTCCCAGGTCTGGCGTGCGCCTGCCTGTCAGCGCCTTCGCGCTCCCAATTAATCTGGTCGGAATGTTTGGCTTGTCTACCCCCAAAGGAGTACCTTTATTTGATAGGTGGGTGCCAAGTAGCCTCCCATGATCCATGCACATCGGAATGGCAGTCGGAAGCGAATGCCCCAACCGCGAAGTAAGTGGCTGATCCGAAAAGATTATGGTCTTCTGAGCAGCAATGATTTTGTTGGAGCGGGTACGACAGCAGCGTCTTCGAAGTTCATCTCATTATCTGCAAATGCAGTCCTGACTATCAGTGCATGATCGGAAGCTAAGATCTCGCCTAGTCGGAACCCCTTATGAGATTGAAGCGCCCATCATAGCGTTTGAAATCTGACTCATCCGTCACCTCAATTTCCGGTTCCGGTGGGTACTTGTTCCAGATTGTGTAGACCATGCAGAGGATCGCGAAGAGCGCCTCGGCGCGATGCATTTGCTACAAGATAATGTACTATAAGCGCTGTCGCTATTCTTCCATCCGCTTACCTTATCGGAAAGAAGCGTAACTGGCTCTTACTGCTAAGCTGTTCATTCCATAAGAGGGCCCTTCGCGAAGCTGGAGCGGTCGAACAAGGAGGTTCGCTGTTGATGCCACTCAGCCTGCAACGGCAAGGATAGTGGGAAGGGGAAGATTGGGAAGGTGATGTGCCGGACCCTTACCGGCTGCGGGTGCATAATGTTGGCACACGAGCTGGAGCTCAATGCAATATGCCAGCGGATGGATGTGCGCTTTGTGCCGCTGTGCGAGGACCTGGGAGAAGGCACGGAGTTCGTTCTCCTTGAGATCGCTCTGCAACCGCCTGTACGACACGTGGACTCTTCCCGCTTCATGTTGGCCGACAGCTTTGAGAGTACGTTCTCGTCTCCAGGCTCTTTGATGTCGGCGATGTGCAAGCTCCGGGCATACGCGGCATGGGTCCCGACAGGCAGTCCGTGGATCTTCGGCGCTCACAGCCGCATCAGAACCCGGGGCGAGCGGGTCGGGCGCACCCAGCCCACTGCTGAAGACGGGACGGACCCCGTGGCGAAACTCGCGGCGGTCTGCGTCGCTCAAGCTTGCATGAGCACGCGGTTCAAGTTCGCCCCGCCTGAGCGCGTTCCATCGGCATGAGTTGAGGCAGACCACGATGACGGACTGAACGGCCGCCCACCTCACCGACCGAGACTGCAATCCCGGAAGATGCCTGCCCGGCTACGAGGAAATGATCCTCGGCGGGGCAGGCCCTGCGACGGAACCTGTCTTCCGATGTACCACTGCGCACCGAGGTCACGGACGACGAGAGCGACAATGCCAAGAAAGGTAGGCTAGGCGAGCCAATTCGTGAACAGGCGTCGAACTCCATCAGGGGTGTGCTGGAGCAGTGGAACTGCCCTGAGCTTCGCGGACCATGTCCGCGTGCCGCTCGCGGGCGATAGCAAAATCCATGGTCTTGAGGGAGCGCTTCACCTCTCGCTTGCCGACGAGAGGCCGCAGCCGGTCGGGACGCGCTTGCGGAACTCGTAGATGCCGGTTCTGGGATGTTTGCGGGGCGTGTCGTCGCGAGGACTATGCGGATCGCCCTTGTGTAGCAAACGGGCGTCCGAAACCTGAAGTCCTGCTTTAAGTTGGCGAAAATCCCGAGAGAGGGGATGGTGCTGCCAGAGAGGATCGAACTCTCGACCTCTCCCTTACCAAGGGAGTGCTCTACCACTGAGCTACGGCAGCGCGCCAACGGGGAGGGCCGCTTACTGCCACAGGGCAGCCCTCCATGCAAGCTTGAAAATGATCTTTATTCGGCTGCCTGGACTTTAGGCTCAAGGGGGAGCCTCAGCGCCGTCCAGACCTCGACCAGGGCGGCGGCCAGGGCATCGATATGGGCGTTCGAGTGGAACGGCCCAGGGGTGATGCGCAGCCGCTCCGTTCCACGAGGTACAGTGGGGTAGTTGATCGGCTGGATGTAGATGCCGTGCTTCTCCAGCAGCCGGTCGGAGGCTGCCTTGCAGGCCTCCGCATCGCCCACCATCACGGGCACGATATGCGTTGGCGTATCGAGGACCGGCAGGCCGACGCCGGTCAGGACCGCCTTGGTGCGGGCTACTTGGCGCTGCTGCTGCTGGCGCTCGGTGGAGGATTCCTTGAGGTGCCGGATTGAGGCGGTGGCGGCTGCGGCGACGGCCGGGGGCAGGGCGGTGGTGAAGATGAAGCCGGGCGCGAAGCTGCGGATGGCATCCATCACGGCTCGGGTGCCGGTGAGATACCCGCCCATGACGCCGAAGGCCTTGCCCAGCGTGCCTTCGATCACGTCGATCCGGTGCATGGCGCCCTCGCGCTCGGCGATTCCGGCTCCACGGAGGCCGTACATGCCGACCGCATGGACCTCGTCGATATAGGTCATGGCGCCGTAGCGCTCGGCCAGATCGCAGATGGCATGGATCGGCGAGATGTCGCCATCCATGGAATAGACGCTCTCGAACACGATCAGCTTCGGCCGGTCGCCGGCTGCCCGGAGCAACTCCTCCAGGTGCTCGAGGTCGTTGTGGCGGAAGATCGCCTTGTCGCAGCCGGACTGTCGCACACCCTCGATCATCGAGTTGTGGTTGAGCGCGTCCGAGAGGACCAAGCAGTTCGGGATGAGTTTGGCCAGCGTGGAGATACCGGTCTGGTTCGAGACATAGCCCGAGGTGAAGACCAGCGCCGCCTCCTTGCCGTGCAGGTCGGCGAGCTCGGCCTCAAGGGTCACAATGGGGTTGCTGTTGCCGGAGATGTTGCGGGTGCCGCCGGCCCCGGTGCCGAGCCGCCAGGCCGCCTCGACCATGGCGCGGGTCACGTCCCGGTTCTGGCCCATGCCGAGATAGTCGTTGGAGCACCAGACGGTGATGGGGCGGGGGCCTTCCGGCGAATGCCAGATCGCCTGAGGGTACCGGCCGGCCAGTCGCTCGATATCGGCAAAAACGCGGTAGCGCCGCTCGGCCTGGAGGCGCTCGAGGGCTGACGTGAAGAAGCTTTGGTAATTCATCATCTCACCGGGTGGGCAACGCAATGCCCGGGGATCGTGGACCTATTATGCCAGATCGCATTGATCCGGGTCAAAGTCCTGCACCGTGATATTGCAGTTGAGAGCCGCTTGCGAAGCCTCTATTTGATAAAGGCGACGATGGGTCGCGTGAACCATGACTGACGTGAAATCGCAAGAGAAAGCTGACCGGCTGAAGGCGGCCTTGAAAGAGAATCTCAAGCGTCGAAAGGCTCAGGCACGGGGGCGGCAGGCCGTGAAGACATCCGGAACTGAAGCCGGGAGCTTGAGCGTTTCGACCGAGCGCGACAAGCCGTCCGACTAGCTTATAAAGCTCAAGGCGCGCATAGCGCATGGCTCGCTGAAAGTACTGCAAGGGGAATTTGATGGATCGCATTCGCATCCGGGGCGGCGCGCCTCTCAACGGCTTGATTCCGATTTCAGGTGCCAAGAATGCGGCCCTGCCTCTCATGATCGCCAGCCTCCTGACGGAGCAGACCCTGGAGCTCGGCAATGTGCCACGGCTCGCCGACATCTCCTCCCTCCTGCGAATCATGAGCAATTTCGGCGTCGATCATTCGATCGCCGGCCGCCGGCCCGGCCAGTCCTCGGAAACGGGACAGACCATCCGCCTGAGCGCCAAGACCGTCATCGACACCACCGCCCCCTACGAACTGGTTTCGACCATGCGGGCAAGCTTCTGGGTCATCGCTCCCCTGGTGGCCCGCTTCGGCCACGCCAAAGTATCCATGCCCGGCGGCTGTGCCATCGGCACCCGACCGGTCGACCTCCTCATCATGGCGCTCGCCAAGCTGGGTGCTGCCATCGAAATCGAGGGCGGCTACGTGGTGGCGACGGCTCCCAAGGGGCTTATTGGCGCCGAAATCGACTTTCCGAAGGTAACGGTCGGCGGCACCCATGTGGCCTTGATGGCGGCGACGCTCGCTCAGGGCACGACGGTGATCCGCAACGCCGCCCGCGAGCCGGAGGTGGTGGATCTGGCCGAATGCCTGATCAAGATGGGCGCCAGGATCCAGGGGGCCGGCACTTCGGACATTGTCGTGGAGGGCGTGTCCAGCCTCGGCGGTGCCTCCCATGACGTCATGCCCGACCGGATCGAGACCGGCACCTATGCCATGGCCGTGGCCATGACGGGCGGCGATCTCGTCTTGGACAACACCCGGTCCGAATATCTCCAGGCCGCTCTCGACGTCCTGGGCCAGGCGGGCGCCGAGGTTTCCTCGACCCACGGGGGCATCCGCATCCGGCGCAATGGCAATGGTATTCAGCCGGTAGATGTTACCACTGATCCATTCCCAGGCTTTCCAACCGATCTGCAGGCTCAGTTCATGGCCCTCATGACCCGGGCCAATGGCACGTCCCGCATTCGCGAGACGATCTTCGAGAATCGCTTCATGCACGTGCAGGAACTCGCCCGACTGGGCGCCCAGATCCGCCTCGACGGGGACAGCGCCTATGTGGACGGCGTGGCCGGCCTCAAGGGAGCGCCGGTCATGGCGACGGATCTTCGTGCCTCCGTGTCCCTGGTCATCGCGGGTCTCGTGGCTGACGGTGAGACCACCATCAACCGGGTCTACCATCTGGACCGCGGCTTCGAGGCGCTTGAGGCCAAGCTCGCCCGCTGCGGCGCGCAGATCGAGCGCCTGCGGGGCTAGAGATCGAAAGGGGCCGGCTTTCTCAGCCGGCCATTTCTTTTCCAGGCCAGGAAGAAGAAGCTGCCGCGGAAAGGTTGCGCCAGGGCAAGGGGCTCTCTACCTAAACCTTAAAGTTCAACAATAGGTTGGTGGCTCCATGGACCTCCTGAGACTTGTCGCTTTCGACCCGGACGATCTTGCCGTCATCTCCGCTCATTTGCAGGATTCTTTGCTTCGGGTGGGCGATATCGCCTACCTGCCCAAGGAGCGGCGTTTCGCCATTCAGACCCGCCGGTACGACTGGGAGGCGACAACCCCCCAGCGCCGGCTGACCTGCATGCATTTCGAGAATGTCACGGGCGTGCGCGTCCGCGGCATCGACCAGACCAACAAGGATGCGGTTCTTAACCTTCTCGCCATTGCGTTCGAGGAGACCAATGCCCCATCGGGTACTGCCACCTTGATCTTTGCCGAAGGGGGCGCCATCCAGGTGGACCTGGAGTGCATCGAAATGCAGATGAAAGACACCGGCCCGGTCTGGGCTGCCGAAAGCCGGCCCTCGCACGAGGAACAGTTCCAATCGGCGGAGCGCCTCTAAATGGTGCAGAGGCTCGATGCGCGGGAGCCGTCCTTTCCGCAGGCATTCGCCGCTCTCCTCGCCGCCAAGCGGGAGGTGTCGGAGGATGTGGACCAGGCGGTGCGGGCTATCATCGAGGAGGTGGTGGTGCGCGGCGACGAGGCCCTGATCGATTTCACCTATCGCTTTGACGGGCTGGCGCTCCAGCCGGAGACCCTGCGCATTTCAGACGCCGAGATCGACGCCGCTGAGGCCCAGTGCCCGAAGGAGGCGCTGGAAGCTCTGGCTTTGGCGAAGGAGCGCATCGAGACCTATCACCGGGCGCAGCGCCCGCAGGATTCCCTGACCACGGACCCCCTCGGCGTTACGCTGGGCTGGCGCTGGACGGCACTGGAATCCGTTGGCCTCTACGTGCCCGGCGGCCGTGCGAGCTATCCGTCCTCCGTCCTGATGAATGCGGTACCGGCTAAGGTTGCGGGCGTTCCGCGTATCGTCATGGTGGTGCCGACCCCGAAGGGCGAGACCAATCCGCTCGTCCTGGCGGCAGCGCGCCTTGCCGGCGTCGACGAGGCCTTCCGGATCGGCGGCGCGCAAGCGGTGGCGGCGCTGGCCTATGGGACGGAAACGATGCGGCCGGTGGCCAAGATCGTCGGTCCTGGCAATGCCTATGTGGCGGCCGCCAAGCGCCGTGTCTTCGGCCAGGTCGGCATCGATATGATCGCGGGCCCGTCCGAGGTGCTGATCCTGGCGGATGCCCACGCTAATCCCGATTGGATTGCGGCCGATCTTCTGGCCCAGGCCGAGCACGATCCTGCCGCCCAGTCGATCCTCGTCACGGACAGTCCCGCCCTCGCCGATGCGGTGGAGAAGGCGGTCGAGCGCCAGCTCGAGACCTTGCCCAAGGCGGAGATCGCGAGCGCGAGCTGGCGCGATTACGGCGCGATCATCCTGATCGACCGTCTCGAGAACGCCGTTCCCCTGGTCGACCGACTCGCTCCGGAGCATCTGGAGATCGAGACGGAGAATGCCGAGGAATTGGCCTCCAGGGTACGCAATGCCGGGTCGATCTTCCTCGGCAGCCATACGCCCGAAGCCATCGGCGATTATGTGGGCGGCCCGAATCACGTTCTGCCCACGGCCCGGTCCGCCCGCTTCTCGTCGGGTTTGGGCGTGCTTGACTTCATGAAGCGAACCTCGATCCTGAAATGCGATGCGGACGCTCTGCGTGCGCTTGGCCCTGCAGCGATTACGCTCGGGCGGTCGGAAGGGCTGGAGGGGCATGCGCGATCGGTCGCGATCCGCCTGAACCTTTAACGGCAAGGGGAGGGGGATGGCGAGCGAAGCGAAGGAGCGGGCCCGGCTGGTCGCCGTCACGCTCGACGAGGCCTCCATCGGACGCGGCAATCCCGATCAGGAGCACGAGCGGGCCATCGCCATCTACGACATTCTCGAGGAGAACACCTTCGCCCTGCCGAACTACGATGGCGGGCCCTACGCTCTGCGGATTTCATTGATCGAGAAGAAGCTCTGCTTCGAGGTCACGGCCCAGGAAGGCGCGCATCTCGTCTCGCATCACCTGTCGCTGACGCCATTCCGCAAGGTGATCCGCGACTACGAGCTGATTTGCGACAGCTATTATCAGGCCATCCGCTCGGCCTCGCCGGCACAGATCGAAGCCATCGATATGGGGCGGCGGGGATTGCACAACGAAGCGGCCGAACTCCTGATGAAGCGCCTCGACGGCAAGCTGATCTTCGATTTCGATACGGCGCGCCGCATCTTCACATTGATCTTTGCGCTTCACTGGAAGGGCTGACGCTTGGAGGAGCCCCGCTCGAAACGGATCCATTCGGTTCTGTTCGTCTGCGCCATGAATGCGGTGCGTTCCCCCATGGCGGAGGCCATCGCGCGACATTACTTCGGCAAGTCGATTTATGTGCAATCCGCCGGTGTCCGCAAAAGCGACGCGGACGCCTTCATGGCATCGATCCTTTCGGAGATCGGTATCGACGCCTCCAAGCACAAGCCGCGCACGCTCCGAGAACTGGAGGAGTGGGAGGGACTCAATTTCGACCTCATCATCTCCCTCTCGCCGGAGGCGCATCACGCGGCCTTGGAACTGACGCGTACCATTGCGGCCGAAGTAGAGTATTGGCCGACGCCCGATCCGACGATCACGCAAGGATCCCGCGAGCAGGTGCTCGATGCCTATCGCAATATCCGGGACGGATTGATGTACCGCATCCGTCTGCGGCTCAAGCAGGGCTCATCCAAGAACCCTGATGACGGAGAGGGTGCCTAGGCCGACGAGGAGGCCGACGATGTCGATCCGCGTCACGGCCATGGCCACGATGGCTGCGGTCAGCGCAACGATGGCAGGCAGTCCGTTGTCGAGCACAGCGGGCAGGATCGTCGCCACAATGATGGAGCCGGGAAGGGCACGCAGACCCCGCTCGAGGCGCGGCGTGAGGCGCACCCGGCTCATGACCACGACGCCCGCGATACGGCACAGGAACGTCACGAGGGTCATGGCGCCGATGGCGAGAATGGAACCCCATGGGCTGGTGATGGCGGTACCGAGCGTGTTCATTCGATCAGCATCCCGGCTGCAACTCCAGCCAGAGCACCGGCGATGATGAAGAGGTAGCCGGGCACGAGCGCATGGACGACCAGGGAGATAAGGCCCGCCACCAGCCAGGGCAGGGCGGGTTTCGCGCCTTTCCACAAGGGCACGAGCATGACGGCGAAGAAGATCGGCATGACGAGATCGAGGCCGAAGCGCCTCGGCTCCGGCACGAGGGCGCCTGCGAAGAAGCCCATGAGCGTCCCGGCCAGCCAGACCAGCCAGAGGACGACCCCGCAGCCTAAGAGCACGCCGACATCGCGGCCGCCCTCATTGTAATAGCGGGTCCCGACAAGCCAGCCGGCCTCCGTGAGGAGAAAGAGATTGAGCGCCGTGCGGGCGAGCGGCTCATCCTTGAGCCAGGGTTGAAGAGTGGCGCCCAGAAGCATCAAGCGCGCATTCACCACGGCGGTGACGGTCACGATCGTGAGGATCGTCGAAGGAGTCCAGACCTGCTGCCAAATTTCGAGCCCGACCATCTGGGAGGCGCCGGCATAGACGAAGGCGGAGAGGCCCAGCGTCTCGCCGAGCGACAGCCCCTTCTGCGATGCCGCCGTGCCGAAGGCCACGGCGAACATGATGAAGCCGGGAAAGGCAGGCAGGGCGGCGCGCGCGCCGTGCCGAAGACCGGCAATGGAAAAATGAGGGCGGAAAGCGGGGGACATAAGCGTCACGCTCTCTGCCTTCCCGCGTCTCCGCCGTCAATTGGAGATTGGTGGTCTTGGATCCGTGCTTCGGCTTAGCCGACGGCGCCGTTGACGAAAGGAGCCACCTCGACCCAACCCTCGTAGATCATTTTGAGCGCCACGTAGAGAATGATCGCCAAGCCCACATAGGCGATCCAGCGGTAACGCTGGAGCAGGCGAGCGATGTACGAGGCTGCAACGCCCATCAGGGCAATCGACAGAAGCAGACCGAAAGCGAGGATGTAGGGATGCTCGCGTGCGGCGCCCGCCACAGCGAGCACGTTATCGAGGGACATCGAAACGTCGGCGATGACAATCTGCCAGGCAGCCTGAGCAAAGGTCTTGCGCGGGACGCCGCCGGCAATGGTGCCGTCCTCGTTGATGTCTCGACCCTCCAGAGCCTCCTCTGCTGCATGCTGCTCGGCCTCATGGCCGGTACGCAGCTCTCGCCACATCTTCCAGCAGACCCAGAGAAGTAGGATGCCACCGGCCAGGAGCAGGCCCACGATTTGGAGAAGTTGCGTTGTGATGAGCGCGAAGAAGACGCGTAGGACGGTCGCGGCGATAACCCCGAGCAGGATCGCCTTGTTGCGCTGCTCTTTCGGGAGGCCGGCGGCGGCCAGGCCGATGACGATGGCATTGTCGCCGGCGAGCGCGAGATCGATGCCGACCACCATCAGGAAGGCGACGACCTCGGGTCCGAAAAACTGCGAGAGATCAAACATGCAGTGCCTCATATGTCGGTTGAGGGGCAGCGCATGCGAAACGCTCAAAAAGACGCATCTGGCACTGGCTTGGTCCGGAACTCGACGAACCGGAAGCCGAGATGCAGGCAAAACCGTCTTTTTGAACGAACCCAGGCCGCCCTGGTTTTCATCCAGTCCGACATCGCCGCCCGCTTGGAGCGACCAGAGGGGCCCGGCCTGGCTACAGGGGTCCATCTAGACAAGATGTGGCGGGGGATCAAGTGATCTCCCGAAAGGCTCAGGCCACTGTCCTATAGTTTAATAGACGTTTTCTCCGGGGCTGTTCATTCGAAGAGGTCTTGTTGAGAAGCGTTGTCTTCAAGAAAACAGAAGCTTGATCCAGGCTGCGGCCTCGGGCCATATCGGTCTCAATAACCTTGGGCGCAGGATGCGTTCGTCGGGAGGTCGTCCATGTCTGTTCTTCACGAAGGCTCCGAGCCTTCACGGCATCGCGGGCCGGTGCGGGCCCCGCAAAGCTTGGCCGGTGGCCTTCTTCTCGTCGCACTTGCTGCGCTCGCCCTGTGGCTGACGCGGGATCTCGACCAGGGCACGCTCAACGCCATGGGCCCGGCCATGCTGCCGCGCTGGCTCGCCATCGGAGTCGGGCTGTCGGGCCTAGCGCTCCTGGTTGCCGCCTTCCTCAAGGACGGCGAGCGGCTCGAGCGCTGGAGCCTGCGGGGGCCGGTCTTCGTCATCGGGGCCATTCTGGCCTTCGCGCTCACCATCCGCGGCTATGCCGTCGGCCCCCTGGTCATTCCCGGCCTAGGCCTCCTGGTCTCCGGCCCCCTCGCCATCATCCTCGGCGGCTTTGCCACCCCGGAGGCGCGCCTGCGCGACCTCGTGATCCTGGCGCTCAGCCTCACCCCCTTCTGCATGGTGCTGTTCGGCGACCTCCTCAACCTGCCCATCCCGGTCTTCCCGCAGGCGCTCACCGGTCTCTTCCCGGCCGACTGGTCGCAGAAGGCGGTGCTGCGGGCAACGGCGGGTATCATGGCCGTCGTGGCCGCACTCGTGTTCCTCACCACGCGCAACCGTCGCCGGATGCCGGTCGATGTGGCCGACCACAGCGGGAGAATCTGATGGGCGACTTTTTCTCCAACCTGAGCCTCGGCTTCGGCGTTGCCCTGACCCCGATCAATCTCGGGCTCGCCTTCCTGGGCTGTCTCGTCGGCACGCTGATCGGCGTGCTGCCGGGCGTCGGTCCCATTGCCACCATCGCCATGCTGCTGCCGATCACCTTCGGGCTCGACCCGACCGGCGCGCTGATCATGCTGGCCGGCATCTACTACGGCGCCCAGTACGGCGGCTCGACCACGGCCATCCTGGTCAACATCCCGGGCGAGGCCACCTCGGTGGTCACGGCGCTCGACGGCCACCAGATGGCCCGCCAGGGCCGCGCCGGCGTGGCGCTCGGCATCGCGGCCATCGGCTCTTTCTTCGCCGGCACGGTGGCGACGCTGGTCATCGCGGCGCTTGGCGCCCCGCTCACCGGCCTCGCGCTGATCTTCGGACCCACCGAGTATTTCTCGCTCATGGTCATGGGCCTGGTCTTCGCGGTGGTGCTGGCGCGCGGCTCGATCCTCAAGGCGATCGCCATGATCCTGGTCGGCGTGCTGCTGTCCACGGTCGGGACCGATCTCGAGACCGGCGAGGAGCGCATGACCTTCGGGCTGCCGTTCCTGGCCGACGGCATCGATTTCGCCGTGCTGGCCATGGGCATCTTCGGCATCGCCGAGATCATGCGCAACCTCGACCACACCGAGCACCGGGACGTGGTGCGCCAGGCCATCGGCCGGCTGCTGCCGAACAAGGACGACTTCAAGCAGGCCTACAAGCCGGTGCTGCGCGGCACCCTGATCGGCGCCATCCTCGGCATCCTGCCCGGCAACGGCGCGGTGCTGGGACCGTTTGCGGCCTATACGCTGGAAAAGAAGCTAGCCAAGGATCCGAGGCGCTTCGGCCGCGGCGCCATCGAGGGCGTGGCTGGGCCGGAGAGCGCCAACAATGCCGGCGCGCAGACTTCCTTCATTCCATTACTCACTCTGGGCATCCCGCCGAACGCCGTGATGGCCCTGATGGTGGGCGCGATGACGATCCATGGCATCATTCCGGGCCCGCAGGTGATGACCAAGAACCCGACCCTGTTCTGGGGCATGATCGCGTCCATGTGGGTGGGCAATCTGATGCTCCTGATCATCAACCTGCCGCTGGTGGGCATGTGGGTGCGGCTGCTCAAGGTGCCGTATCGCCTGATGTTCCCGGCGATCCTGATGTTCTGCTGCATCGGTATCTACTCCATCAACTCGCTGCCCACCGATGTGATGTTCATCGGGCTGTTCGGCTTCGTGGGCTACGTGCTGATCAAGTTCGGCTTCGAGCCCGCTCCGATGCTGCTCGGCTTCGTCCTCGGCAAGCTGATGGAGGAGAATCTCAGGCGTGCGCTCATCATCTCGCGCGGGTCGCTGGAGACCTTCATCGAGCGACCGATCAGCGCCGGACTGCTGGCTGTTGCCGCCATTCTTCTCGTGATCGCCCTCCTGCCCTCCATCCGCAAGGGAAGGGACGAGGTGTTCACGGAGTAGCTTGCCTTCGAGCCCGCCTTGCCCACATGTAAGGCCATAACCCTTTCCAGGGAGGAAGAATGATGAAGAAAGCTGTACTGGCTCTAGCCGCTGTCGCCGGCTTGGCCGCAACGGGCGTTCAGGCCCAGAACTATCCGACCCGCCCGATCACCATGGTCGTGCCCTTCGCGGCCGGTGGCCCGACGGACGTGATCGCCCGCATCGTCGGCGATCACATGAGCCGGACGCTCGGCCAGCAGGTCGTGATCGAGAACGTGGCCGGCGCCGGCGGCACCACCGGCATCACTCGTGCCGCACAATCGCAGCCCGACGGCTATACGATCATGATGGGCCACATGGGCACTCACGGGGCCGCCCCGGCCCTGTACCCGAACCTTAAATACGACCCGGCCAAGGACTTCGCGCCCATCGGCGTGGCGGCCGGCACGCCGATCGTCATCGTGGCCAGGAAGGACTTCCCGGCCAACGACCTGAAGGGCTTCCTCGATTATCTGAAGACCAACGGCGAGAAGGTGAACATGGCCCATGCGGGCGTGGGCTCCGTCTCCCACTCCACGGGCATTTTCTTCAACTCCGTGGTCAAGGTGAAGCCGACGATGGTTGCCTATCGCGGCACGGGCCCGGCCCTGAACGACCTGATGGGCAATACGGTCGATTTCATGACCGACCAGATCGTCAACGTGGCGCCGCAGATCCAGGGCAACAACATCAAGGCCTTCGCCATCGCGACCCCGCAGCGCTCGCCGGTGCTGCCGAACGTGCCGACCACCAAGGAGGCCGGTCTCGAGGGCTATGAGGTCAGCGCCTGGAACGCGGTCTTCGCGCCCAAGGGCACCCCGCCGGATGTGGTCAAGAAGCTCAGCGACGCGCTCATCAAGTCCCTCGAGGACGAGACCACCAAGAAGCGCCTTCTCGACCTCGGCGGCGTGTTGCCGACGGCGGCAGAGCGGACCCCCGAGGGCCTGCAGAAGCTCGTGGAGAGCGAGGTGGCTCGCTGGACCCCGGTCCTCAAGGCTGCCGGCGCCACGGCCGAATAAGCCACTCTCAGCTTGAGCATTCGAGGCGGCGGGCTTCCTGGCCCGCCGTTTTCATTTCAGGCCGTGAGAGCTCGAACAGGGCTTGAAATTGCCCGTCCGGACGATTACACCCTGCCTCACGTGCAGCCGTAGCTCAGTTGGTTAGAGCACCAGATTGTGGATCTGGGGGTCCCCCGTTCGAGCCGGGGCGGCTGTACCATTCCCCCTTCGTAGGTTCGATGCCTTCAAACCCTTACTTGGCAAGGGTTTTGCATGCTGCTGGGCATGCTCTTCCAGATCCTCCGAAAATGATTTTGGAGCTTTGATCTGGTGCTCCTGTGACCGCTTTTGTGCCACACGCTCAAGCTCATCGTGGAGGTCATCGGTTCGAAGGTGTCCGTATCGAGCGGACATCTGGAGAGTCGTGTGACCAAGAACTCGGCTGAGCCTGTAGAGGTCGCCCCCACCCTGAACC